>JBGTJM010000418.1:0-6682 GCA_041745115.1 Thermomicrobiales bacterium | reverse complement strand
GTAAATGCGCGACGTTTTCTGCCGGATCGCGACGCCGGGCATATTCGAGATCGCATTCAACACATTGGTTTCGAGAGGGTCAGGCAATTCGGTGATAGGCATGAACCACTCCGGTTGCCCGTCCTGATAGCGGCTCCGGATATCAGTAGTGCGCATTTCGAGGAGACGCGCCAAGGCGGCAACAGTCTGCGTCTCATTTTCGAGCTGGCCGGAAATGATGCCAACCTCGTTCACCACGCCGTCGTAGGCAAGAGGCTCGCCGTTGACATCCAGGATGCTTCCTCGTGGAAGACCTCTCCCGAAGTACTCGATGCATCGGTCTGCCAATCCTGCGAATATCAGGGATGGCGACCAGATTACGCGCCACGAGTCATTTTCGAGTGTTGTGGGCACTGAGTTGTTCTGAGTGATGGATCCGACCAGTGCGGACCGCATCTCAACGACAATCGGCGTCTGGGTGTCCATCGATGAACCGCCAGGCATCGAGATCAGCAGGCTTTCGATGCCTGCCTCCTGCATCACACCGGCATAGCGGTCGATGAACTCCTGACGAGCGATCGACTCCTGAGAGTCAGATGAAAGCAGGTCGTACATGCCGCTGTAGTCTGATTCGACCCAGCGCTCGGCAAACAGCCTCACAGCCTCGAACGGACTCTCAATCGACTCTGAGTCAGCCGCCTGTTCATCCGATTGATCCTGCTGAACGGTGACCTCGCCCGTGATAACGAGTTCGTCTTCCGGCTCAGCGCTCACATCCGCGGCAGAGCCAGTATCAGCTCCGGTCGAACCTGCGGATGCCGGATCCGATGTTGCCGCGCCGTCCTCCATACGCAGAGAGACAGCGGCAGAAGGCTCTCTGGCGGTCTCGGTTCCATTGTTGCGAGCTGCGGAAAGCCAATCGACAGGCGTATCGCCACGACCGATAGCCACCCCGGCGGTGACAGCGACCACAATGAGCGAAATGACGCCAAGAACCTTGAAGGCAGCGACAATCGGATTGCGCTTTGGCGGGCGCATGGTCGTCTGGCGATAGTTTGATGATCGGGTATATGTCACCCAGAGGCTTCTTTCAGCAGGATCAGTGGATTATTCGCGGGGGACTCTCAACAGTATAGCGCGTACGTACGTTTCGCACGACACCGTTGTGCTGTTGACGGAGGGTTCAAGCTGGTCTGAAGAATGCTTCCCGCCTCCCAATCAATGAACGAATTGAAAGCCTACCCGGTTTCCCCCTGTCAGTTTGTTGCATCCGAATTCAGGCAGATTCCGTACCATCTATACTGTCAAGCGGTTCTGGTGGACTTCCATCGAGCCGCCCATCCGAAACCGAATCGCTTCAGCTTCGTTGTAAACGAAAGAAGCCTGCGACAGCGCAGGAGCAGGAAAGGAACCACACGATGACAGTAGCGGAAGGCCCTCGAGTCACTCGCAGGGCGGTTGTCCTTGGCGCGGTAGGTGCGATCGCGGCCTCGGGGTTTAGCAGGACAGCCCTCGCTCAAAACACCGTTACGCCGCGGGAGCTTGGCGAACTTCCAACCACAGGTGGGCTCCGGCCCGGGCCAACTGGCGCGTCGCCAGGATCGTTGCGCTCCGGTGTACTGCCAGTCGCACTGCGTATCGAATCTGTCGATATCGAAGCTCCTGTTGAGGAACAGCAGATCATCGATGGCGTTATGCAGAACCCCTCCGGTCCGTTCATCGTGTCCTGGTACAAAGAAACAGGTCGGTTGGGCGAGTTGAGCAACAATGTCGTGATGGCCGGCCATCTTGACTACTGGGATGTCGGAGAAGCGATTTTCTTTGACGTGTGGCGTGTTGAACCGGGCGAAATTATCCAGGTGCTGGGTGACAACGACGAGCTGTTCGAGTTCGAAGTGAACTGGGTTCGCAACTTCAACGTGGAAGAACTCACTCCCGAGGTGATCCAGAAAGAAATCGTTGGACCGACGTTGCTCGAGTCCGTTACGTTGATCACCTGTGGCGGTCCGTTCAACTACGAAGCTGGAGAATATGAAGAGCGGATCGTCATTCGCGGTACTCGAGTGGAAACGCAAACAGCCTGACAATTTCACGATTTTCAATGCCGTTCTGAGAAACTGGGAGCAATTTCGCTCTCAGTTTCTTTGCTATATCGGACAGATTTGGCAGGCGAAAGGCGGGGAGATTTTCCCTACTCTCAGACGTATGGCTCGCTGACGCGATCCTCCAGTGAACGCCGCGATGAGAAGGTGGTCCGGTTCTTGTGTGCGGGAATTGCAATGCGCGTGCTGGTAGCATTGGTGATTGCGAAAAGTGCCGGGCTGCTGGTAACTCGTGATGGTCGGTAGATCCTTATGATCGAAGCACTGTTTCTGTCTTGAATCGAAACGCACGCATGACACTGAAGTTGAATGACATTGTGGATGTGAAGAGAGACACGGTTGATCAGTCGACCGTCGACGGGCTTCTGTCCTCCGACAAGGTTGGACCTCGCGATGGCGCTGGGCGACTTGCTGTGGTGGCGATGAGTGGTGGCGTCGACAGTGCGGTCACGGCGCTGATCATGCGTGAACGCGGCTACAGAGTAGTTGGCATGAATCTGCGTCTCTTTTCTCCGAACGATTCCGAGCATGCGGTGAATCCCTGTTGTGGAATACCGGCCATGGAAGATGCCCGGATGACCTGCGCACTCATCGGCGTGCCGTTTTATGCCATCAATATGGAATCTGAATTTTCTGAGGAAGTGGTGAATCGATTTGTTGATGAATACGCCGCGGGTCGAACACCTAACCCGTGCCTCGAGTGCAACCGGCATGTGAAGTTCCGCCATCTGGTCCGACGAGCCAGGGAGATGGGCGCGGAATGGCTGGCGACCGGCCACTACGCCAGAATCGAGCACAACAGTGATCGAACGCACCATCTCCTGCGTGCTGTCGACGAGCGAAAAGACCAGAGCTATGTGTTGTATACCCTCGATCAGGAACAGTTGGGCTTCATTCAGTTTCCCCTCGGGAATCTGACAAAGCCGGAAGTCCGCGCTCTCGCCAGGCACTTTGGCTTGCCCGTTGCGGACAAGGCGGAGAGCCAGGAAATCTGCTTTGTTGGAAAGGGATCGTACGCAGACTTCGTCGCGGCCCGCAGGCCCGATGTCGCTACTCCGGGCGACATCGTGGATGATTCCGGGGCGAAGCTCGGCGAGCATCGGGGTCTGGTGAGGCACACGATTGGACAGCGACGCGGTATCGGCATTCCTCGGTCGGAACCTCTGTACGTGCTGAACCTGGATATCGGCCAGAACGAGCTGGTCGTGGGTCCCCGTTCAAAGGCGGAAGCCCCGGCGGTTCTTATCGAGCACACGACGTTCACGGACGAGATCTGGCCTCATCAGGCATTCGATTGCAGCGTATCGGTGCGGTATCGCGGTCGAACGGTGCTGGCAACAGTTGAACCAGGTGCAGAAGGCACTCGCCAGGCGAGGATTCGCTTTCCAGAGGAGCGACCAATTGCGGCGCCTGGACAGGCGCTTGTCTTCTATCACGGCGACCGAGTGCTTGGCGGCGGTACAATCGCCAGGGTCTTGAGGGAAGATGCGACTCTTGCAGATCGTTCGGTGACGGCGGTTGGATAGCAATCTGCACGCCAAAGGGCAGGGACATCAGGGCTATGGAAAGCAACGCAAGCCAGAACCAGGATACAGAAGTGGGTGGCGCGGGCGTCCCCTCCGACCAGGTTCAACCTGAAAAACAGACCGAACCGAAATCCGACTCTCGCATGAAGCTGTGGGCAATCCTCGCTGGAGTGGGTCTGGTTGCCCTGTTCTCCCTGAGTACATTTGGGCTGTACCAGCTTGGAGATGACTCGCAGTCCTCGCTCGAGCGGTTGCGGGATATTGCCGTGATTTACATCGTGGTGATGTCCTTATTGATCGTCGTTCTCATGGCTGCTGGAACCGCAGCGCTGATCTACCTCCTTCTCCAGATCAAGGACAAGATCATCCCGATGTTGGAAGAGTTGACCGGTACGATCAATCGGGTCCGCGGTACGACCGAGTTCATGTCGGAGGAAGCAATCAAACCGGTCGTCAGCGCTGCGGGCAGGGCCGCCCAAATCCGGGCCATGGCACGGGTCATCACGGGTCGAGGGCTCAAGTAAAACAGGTAGGCGTGAAGCTGTGAAGTTGAACGACGTGCGGCGACTGAAGTCACTTCTGAGGGTTGCGCTAATCAGCACATTGGTCGTTATTGGGCATCAGGTGCTGATGGTTGGAGTTGACGCGTTCAGTTTAAACCATGTCGACGCTGAACTTGCAGGCGTTGGGGAATCTCATTCGCAGAATCACCAGCTGACGAACGCTGTTCATCATGGTAGCGATGAGGCTCACACGCAATGTGCACCGGGCCACGAGATTGTGGTGCGATCGCATAGTAACGATGAGGACGAGATTAGTAGCGGGCAGACGATCCTGTATCCGTTGCTTTTGGAGCGAACTTCAGAACAGTCAGACGCACCGTTCCCGACCGATTGGAATTGGATGTCTTTCGACGCCCAGGCAATATTGCAGGTGTTTCTGAATTGATCCTCGTCTGATCTTCAAGATTTTGCTGAGATCAGAAGGCCGCTCGGCGAGTGGGCCGTGGAGGAGAAATTATGAAACAAAGACATCTGGCGTTGCCGATAATCGCCCTAGCATTTAGCGTTCTGGTATCGATTGAGCCGTCAGCGGCGGTTCAGGACGCCGCTACGCCGGAGGCAGACGCACTTTGTGCTGCTGCAGCAGGAACTGTACCGGCGGGAATTGGGCGGCAAGGACACATGGCAAGTCCAGCTTCAGAGGACCATATGCCCAGTATGGCCATGATGGACGAGTTCGACTTGATGTTCATCGACATGATGATTCCCCATCATCAGGAAGCGATTGACATGGCCAGAGTCCTGCTCGATCGGTCGACGCAAGAAGATATCATTCGTCTTGCGACGAACATCATCGAAGCGCAGGAATCAGAAATTGTGCTGATGACGGAGTGGCGTGAAGCTTGGTATCCAGAAGCCTCACCATTCGACCCTGAAGCAGCAATGGAGCAGATGGGCGGCGGGATGATGCAGATGAACACTGGGGAAATGCTGTCGGATCTCTGCTCCGCCGAGGATGTCGACAAAGCATTCCTGACGCTGATGATTCCGCATCATGATGGTGCCATCATGATGGCCGAGGCGGCATTGACTCATGCCGAGCATCCTGAGTTGGTGGAGCTTGCTCAGGAAATCCTCGAAACGCAAGCAGCCGAAATTCAGGAGATGCAGCAACTACTTTCGTTGCTTGAGGCAACCCCCGTCGCATCCGGGTAACGCAACGAAAAGCGCCGGGCCAAGTCGCCCGGCGCCAGCATGGCGTTATGGCCCACTGGCAAACATGACTCGCTCGCCTGTCCCACGGTCGAAAAACTGCAATCCGTCCGGATCGAGGGAGACGTGAACCTTGTCGCCAGGGTGCATTTTGGCGATACCGGGTACCCGTGCGGTGAGTGTTTCCACAGAGTTGTCCCAACCAATCGTGACGTGCGTTTCGGGTCCGATTGGCTGAACGATTCTAACGATTGCCGGTGTGCCCGCCCCACCAAGCCGGATATGCTCGGCGCGAATGCCAAGATCGACTGGGTTTTCGAGCCCACCATATCGATTTGCCAACAGCTCAGGAAGCGCAAAGGCTGTCTCGCTGGTCAGGTAACGCAAACCCTCGTCGGAAGCATCCAGGCGACCTTCGAGAATATCCATCCTTGGGCTTCCAATGAATTGCGCGACGTACTTCGAGGCTGGTCGAGCGTAAACATCCTCTGGTGTGCCGAACTGCTCGACCTTTCCCAATCGCATCACCGCGATCTGATCGGAAATGGACATCGCTTCTTCCTGGTCGTGCGTAACGAAGATCGATGTTGCACCCAGCCGCTGATGCAGCTCCCGTACCTCTGTTCGCATCCTGACTCGCAGAGCTGCGTCGAGATTCGAGAAGGGTTCATCGAACAGAAACACTTTGGGCTCCCGGATCACGGCCCTGCCGATCGCGACACGCTGCTGCTGTCCGCCGCTCAGCTCGCGGGGCAGGCGGTCGAGCAGCTCGGTTAACTCGAGCAGTTCTGCGACACTAGCGACCCGCTCCCGCATTTCCGCCTTCGGCCGCTTTCTCAGCCGCAGGGTGAAGCCGATGTTTTCCGCTACGGTCATGTGCGGATAGAGGGCGTACTGCTGAAAGACCATCGCCACGTCCCGCTCATAGGGAGACAGGTCGTTGACGCGCGAACCGTCCATCAGGATCTCGCCGGACGTCGCGTCGTCCAGTCCAGCGATCAGATTCAGGGTTGTGCTCTTTCCGCATCCCGATGGACCAAGCAATGTCACGAACGCCTTGTCTTCGATCGACAGGTTCACGCCATCGCAGGCGTTGATCCCTCCGAATTGCTTGACGATGTCGATAAGCTCGACAGTTGCCACGGAATCAGCCCTTCACGGCACCCTCGGAAAAACCGAGGAGGATGTACTTGCGAAAAACGATCGCCATCGCTACGACTGGAATGCTTGCCAGCATGGATGCGGCCAGCATCTCACCGAACGCGGCTTTGTATTGACCAGAGAATTCGGAGATCTTGATCGGCACGGTTTTCACATCCGTGCGAGTCAGGATCACCGCAAAGAAGAACTCGTTCCACGA
>JBGTJM010000417.1:0-2415 GCA_041745115.1 Thermomicrobiales bacterium | reverse complement strand
GCAATAGCAGCATCAGGATGATCAGCACTACCAGGAACACCAGCGGAATCACCAGCTTGGCATCGCGGATCACAGCATTCAGCACATCCAGGCTTTCAGCATCCGGACCACCCACAAGCGCCCCAGCTCCATCGATCTCTGCAAGTGCGCTCCGCATCCCCTCGATTACGTCGTACGCTTCGGCACTGGCAGGCTCCGCATCCATCGTCACCAGCAGCCTCGCAAGCGAGCCATCATCATTCACGCCTGCTGGAAATGCTTCGACAACCCCTGGAATCGCCGCCACTGAAGTCAGGGCTTCGTCAGTTCGGTCCGACGCGACTATAACCGTGGTCGGCTGCCCCGCACCCGCGGGAAAACTCTGGGCAATCAATTCCTGACCCACAAGCGCATCAGGCTGGGTGCGAAACTGCTCCGCCTGGGTCAGCTTCGTGTCGATTCCGATCACCCCGAGTGCCATCACCGCAAGCAGCAGCGCCGTGCCAATCCAGACAGGCCGCGGTCTGCCGCTGACCCATTCACCGATCCGGCCAAAGACACTTCGGCCAGTCGCGGCCGCTGATCCGTACTGCGGCACAAATGGCCAGAATACCCGCCTACCCACGATGAGCAGGAGTGCAGGCAGAAGGGTGATCATCGCAACGAGTGCGCCCAGGATGCCGGCAGCACCAACGGGCCCGAGACTCTGGTTACTGTTCAGCTGCGCGAAGAGCAGGCACAGCAGACCGATCACCACCGTTCCTGATGACGCCAGGATCGCTGGCGTCGCGGATCGGAGCGCGGCTCGCATCGCGTCATGTTCGCGCTCATGGACTCGGAGCTCTTCTCGGTATCGTGCGATCAGCAAAAGGGCATAATCAGTCCCGGCCCCGAAGACCAGAATTGGAAGAATCCCCTGAGTTTGCCCATTGACTGTCACACCGAAAATCTCAACCAGTCCGTAGGCGGACGCGTTCGCCAGCTGGTTTGCAAATGCCACAGTCAGGAGCGGCAGAATCCACAGGAAAGGGCTTCGGTAGGTCAGAAGGAGCAAAATCGTCACAACGGTTGCCGTCGCGGCGAGCAGCGTGGTGTCGATGCCATCGAAGACAGAAACAAGGTCTCTCAGGAAACCAGCCGGACCGGTGACTTTGACATTCAACCCTTCCACGTCGGATTCGATCAGTTCCCTCAGTGCATCGAGATCCTCCACGACCGCATCATCGTCATCGTTGATAAAGGCCATGTTGAAGATCAGCGCCCGCCCGTCGTCCGAAATCACTGTCTCTGTGAGCGGATATTCCGGAAACGCCTCAACAATCGCCCGTCGATCGCTTTCCACAACCTCGAAGTCGGCGGACGTTAGCCCATCTTCACGCTGATACACGATCACTGCATTGAGATCATCGCCATTGGCGAACTCACCCTGCAATACCGACACTTGCGACGACTCAGCACCCTCGGGCAAAAATGTCACGGCATCGTTGTTGACCACGTCGCCGAGTCTGCCGGCCAGCGGACTGACAGCGGCCAGCACCACGATCCACCCCACCAGAATCAACCACTTCGCCCGCCTGGCGGTGATCAATGCTGCGTACGTCTTGAGAATGCCAGTTTCTTGCGCTCTACTCTGATCTGATTTCACTTTGCCGTTCCTTTTCCTATCAATCCAGCGCTTCCGCCTGTCAGGACTCGGCGTCTCTTCCAGGCGCTCAACAGAGGCGCCAGCGGACATGCAAGCGCCACTGCGATTCGCACATTCAGCTAGCTTGAACTCATTCGGTCAAAAAGAATCCAGAATCCCCAGCCCGTGGGTCAATGAACTCTCGTCAATTGTCTGGAGGATCGTCTGTCGAGTGTGTAGCCTGCGCTCGAGGGCACTACTCGACTTCTTTGAGCACCTTATCGATGGAAACTACCCGATCGCGCACGTCATGTACACACTCCGAAAGCTCCGCCAGCCTGGCCGCGGTCACCTGCTGAGCAGCGGTCGCGTCCGCGATCGACTGACGGTACTGGGCCTCCAGCTCCGCCCGGCCGTCGGCCGCCAGCTTGACCTGGGCCGTCTTGAAAACCTGCCACAGCAGCACCGATGCGATGACGGTAATCATCAAGATACCGGTTCCTGCGACAGATGCATCTTGCCAGTTCACGATTCGTCCTCCTTCTTTTCAGACAGCGTCCTCGCTGCCTTTTCGATGACTGCGGGAGTGAGGTGAAGCGCAAATGGCGCGACCTCGAAATACCGCATGGCTTTCCCACTGGATGAGAGTTCGAGCTGACTGGTGACGAGGCCAGATGACTCCAGCTTCTGCAGATGCAGGTGAAGCAGCGGTCGGCTCATCTGAAGATCTCGCGCCAGCTGACTGACATAGTTTCGTCCTCCGGCCAGTGCAGCCACGATCCGCAATCGCTGCGGATTTGCCAGCGCGCTGA
>JBGTJM010000416.1:0-1655 GCA_041745115.1 Thermomicrobiales bacterium | reverse complement strand
TCCGTCAGGTTCTCTTTGTTTGTGCAGACTGACCCAGTCGCCAGAGCTGGCACGGTACTGGTTTTGGAAGGCGTGCTGGGGCCGGCGGGGAGCGATGCTCGTAGCGTGTCCGGGAGAGTGTTGAAAGAATCAGGTCGAGTCCGTACAAGAACTCATTGCTGAAGTCGTAACCATGTTGCAGGACGTGTTCAGTGGCGAGCTCGACCAGGAATGGATATTCGGCGGTAGCCGCAGTCTCTCGGAGTTACGCAGCGTGCTGACTGACAAAGGTCGACTGGTGATCGTGGGTGGCGAACTGAGCGGTCGCTGGTTCGGTGGGCTCGGTCGGAATCTCCGCGCCATCGTCCTGTCACCTTTCGTCAGCCAGACTCTGAAGGCGTTCATCTCGTCAGAAAACGCAGCCGACCTGCGGGAACTCGGTATGATGGTCGAGTCAGGGCGATTGAAGCCAGTCGTCGACCGAATCTTTCCGCTGGACCGTGCCGCTGATGGGATCCAGTATTTGCTTGATGGAAGGGCGAGCGGCAAGGTTGCGATTCGCGTTTCGAGCGATTGAGCACGCTCAGATTTGCCAGTTCAGATGTCTTCCAGATACGTGGAGGAGGCTTCATTTGTTCGACCTGTTAATCACCAATGCTGATCTCCTGACGATGGAAGGAGAGGGCGTTGGCTATGTACGGGATGGGGCGGTCGCCATCAATGGCCGAACCATTGTGGCTGTGGGTCCGCGCGCTGAGATCGAAGAACGAGACCGGCCGGCTCAGACAATCGACGCGCAGGGTGGTCTGGTCATGCCTGGATTGATCGACGTTCACATGCACTCGGCCTCAGTGGTCGCCCGGGGTCTGGCCCAGGAGGTCGCTACCTGGATGGGGAGTGCATATGGACCACTGGTCCGGCATACGCGCGATGAGGACGCGCCTCACTACACGATGCTGGCACTCATGGAAGGCGTCGCGGCCGGAACGACGACGTTCGGTGACTACGACTACCCGATGAATGCGATTCTGCAAAGTCATATCGCTATGGGCAGCCGAGCAGTGGTCTGTCAGGGCGTGCTGGAGATCAATTGGGCCGACCGGGAGAAGTGGGTCGAACTAGGCTGGGAACCGGGAGTGGCGCCGCCCCTCAGTCGCGAATATGCAGAGAAGGGTCTGCGAGAGGAGATCGAACTCTACAACCGCTTTCACGGGTTTGACGACGGGCGGATTCGCGTCATTTTCGGGCCGCTGGCGGCGGACATGCTTTCTGAGCCGATGTTGCTGCGCTGCCAGGAAGTTGCCCGTGAGCGTCATTCTTCGATTCACCTGCACACGGCACAGGACGCGCGGGAGAACAATGCCACGCTGGAGCGTTCCGGCCTCCGCGCGGTGCCCTATCTCGACTCTATCGGGATGCTGGCAAACGACACGATTTGCGTGCATCTCAGCGTGACAACAGATGAAGAAGTGAGATTGGCAGCCCAGCGAGGGGTGCGAATGGCGTGCTGCACGAACTCGATCGGGATCATCGATGGAGTGGTCCCACCGGCAGCCCAGTTTCGGGGGTATGGCGGCACCGTAGGGCTTGGCTCCGATCAGGCTGCTGGCAACAATTCCCACAATCTTTTCGCTGAAATGCGGGCCACGGCGATGTTTGCCAAGATCAAGGCCGAA
>JBGTJM010000415.1:0-12634 GCA_041745115.1 Thermomicrobiales bacterium | reverse complement strand
GTCCCGGCAGAGGTCATCGAACAGCTCTCTCCTGTCGTCGTCCACAGTCGGGAGATCCGCGAAGATTCGGGCGGTCCTGGCCAATGGCGTGGCGGCTGCGGACAGCGGCTCACACTGGGCGTCCGCACCGATCGCCCCTTTACCTTTTCCGGGCTGTTCGATCGCCTCCATCATCCTGCTCAGGGCTTCGCGGGCGGATTACCAGGTGCGGCCGGTGCAATACGACTTTCGACGGGCGAATCGGTACGAGGTAAGGGAGCTCTCACCCTGGAACCCGACACCATCATTACCCTCGAGCTTCCTGGAGGAGGCGGTTTCGGCAATCCGCTCGATCGGGATCCATTGGATGTCAGCCGAGACGTTGCCAACGGCATTGTCTCTCCCTCGGCCGCAAGAGATCACTACGGGCTGGCCGCAGGTCCTTCAGAGGCAATCGATGCCAGCGAGGCGCTCCGTTTGAGTCCATCAGACCCCGAACTGGGTCATGCGTGAGGTCAGAACGTGAGCTCGGTGACGATCGTTGAAGTCGCCCCCCGCGATGGCCTTCAGAACCACGACCGCTCATTCTCGACCGCCAGCAAGATCGCCTTTGTCGAAGCTCTGGCTGCGGCCGGGCTGATGGTGATCGAGGCCGCCAGCTTTGTGAACCCGAAGGCAGTACCGAAAATGTCCGATGGTGGCGAAGTCATGTCAGGTGTCCACCGTCAGCCAGGTGTTCGCTATCTCGCCCTGGTGCCGAACACCCGCGGCCTCGAGCGAGCCATCGCGGCAGAGGTGGACGCTATCGCCTTATTCGCCGCCGCCACTGAAGAGTTCAGCGACGCCAATTTGAACGCGACCATCGACGAGGTTTTTGCCCGATTTTCGGCCGTTGTTGAGCTGGCCCGGTCTCGAAGTTTGTGGGTGCGCGGTTACCTGTCAGTGGCATTTCATTGCCCATTTCATGGCGTTGTCACCGTCGACGAAGCACTTCCCGCGATTCAGCGCCTCTTGGACCTGGGTTGCGACGAAATCGCCCTGGCAGACACCACCGGCGCAGCAACTCCCGAACAGGTAGATCGACTGGTTGCGGCCACGCTGAACATCACCCCACCGCAGAGACTGGCACTCCATTGCCATGACACTGCCGGGCTGGCTCTCTCGAACGTCCAGGCAGGCTATGAGCGTGGACTGCGCGTTTTCGACGGTTCTGCTGGCGGAATTGGCGGCTGTCCTTTTTCTCCCGGTGCTCCGGGCAACGTCGCCACAGAGTCGCTCGTCCGCTACTTCGCCCAGCGTGGAATCGAAACCGGTATTGACGGACCTGCAGTAGAACGCGCGTATGAGACTCTGCTTCAGAGTCCCGAGCCGAACCAGGCATCATGATGGAGCGCAACCAAACGATGGACGATCGTAACCTCGCCTTCTTGCGTGAGCTTCTTGATAGCCCCGGTCCGTCTGGATTTGAAACGCGACCATCTGAAGTCTGGCGATCGGCCGCCTCTACCGTCGCCGACTCGGTCGATCGCGATGTGCTCGGCAATTCGTACGCACGTTTGGCGAACCCCGGCAAACCGGTTGCCGTCATCGAAGGGCACATCGATGAGATCGGTCTGATGATTACGCATGTGGATGAGCAGGGATACCTCTGGTTCGACCGCATCGGCGGATGGGACATCCAGATTCTGCTTGGCCAGCGCGTCATCGTTCTGGGACCCCACGGTGACGTCGCAGGTGTCATCGGTCGCCAGGCAGCACATCTGCTCAAGGACAGCGATCGCGAGAGGGTGCCGCTTATCAGTGACCTCTGGATCGACATTGGTGTCGCTGATCGCGATCAGGCCCTTGCCCGTGTGCAGGTTGGCGATCCTGCAGTGCTCGATCTCCCGTTCAGGCAAGTCTCGGATGACCGGATCGTGTCTCGAAGTATCGACAATCGGGTCGGCGCCTATGTCGCTTTCCGATCTCTGCAAATCCTTGCCAAATCGCGGCCCACGGGAGTCGAGGTGGTTGCACTGGCTGCCACCCAGGAGGAAACGTCATTTGCCGGGGCGTCTACTGCGACCTTCTCGTTGCAGCCAGCCGTAGCCGTAGTCATCGACGTCACGCATGCAACTGACTATCCCAGCGCAGACAAGCGCCGCGACGGAGAAATCTCGATAGGTAGCGGTCCTGTCCTCTCTCGCGGCCCATCCCTTAATCCCGTCGCATTTGAGATCATCCGCGACATCGCCAGGGGTCAGGGTGTCCCGTTTCAGCTACAGGGAGCACCTCGAACCAGCGGGACAGACGCAGATGCCATGTTTGTGACCGGGCGTGGAGTACCGTGCGTGCTGATATCGATTCCGAACCGTTACATGCACAGTCCGAACGAACTGGTCAGCCTCAACGATCTGGAACAGGCATCAGCGCTTGTTGCTGCGTTTGTCAGGTCAGTCAATGAATCGACGGACTTTCGGCCCTAGTTCGGCCTCGATCAGACGTGCCGCGAGGCAACCGCTGACAGCGGGGGCAGAAATACGTTCCACGCGATCCCACGACAATCTTTTCGATGCTTGCGCCGCACCTCAGACACGGCTCCCCTTCCCGCCCGTGCACGGCTGGAAACCCATCAACCGGATAGGCTTTCTGATGAATAATCGTAGCGCCACCCTGAGCAATACCCTGCTCTATCGCCCAGTCAATGCCGTCCCAGAGCCGACGGACGGCCTGACTCGACAGCGCGTTGGACTTGACGACTGGATGGATCCTGGCCCAGTGCAGGGCTTCATCGGCATAGATGTTCCCCACTCCTGCCACCAGCTTCTGGTCCAGGATCGCCAGTTTCACCGGTATCGATCGACGGCTCAGCGCCAGCTTCAGCTGGGTCAGTGTGATCCTGTCGCCGCCGGCCGCTTCCGGCCCAAACCTGAACCCGGCGATCACTTCCTCGACTGATCCGGTAGGCATCAGACGCAACCATCCAAATTGCCGGATGTCGCTGAAATAGACCACCGTACCATCGCTCATGTAAAGCTCGATGTGTGTCGACTTGTGTGGGTATGGCCCATCAGGTTTCGGCACTGGATGTCCGGCAGTAGCGCGGGTACCATCTGATCGATGTATGGATAACTGACCAGCCAGTTTGAAGTGAATCATGACCGAAAGGCCATCCGAGAAATCGATGATCAGGATCTTCGCTCTGCGCCTCGCTCCAGTTACAACATGACCCAGAAGTGTCTCGAGGGACGGGATCTCAGAAAAGCGCAGCAGCTTGGGCAGACGCACAGAGACACCACTGATCGACTTGCCGATCAGGTGCCGCTCTACCATTGCTCGACACGTTTCGACTTCAGGAAGTTCCGGCATAGGTTTCGGTCAGACTACTGACCCAACGATGGTCCAGCGCGCTCAGCAGGGCTGAGGACGCGGTCCGTCCTGTGGCCACATCACTGTCCTCATCCACTGCGCAGCCTGCAAAGCAACACGAACACCCTCTTCGTCATCATGAGTCGCCTTGCTCACGCGAGAAAGCACATCCCAGGCAGCATGCGTGGCCTGACGATGCTTTGACTCGTAGACGATCGCCCGCGGCCCCCGTAGAGGACTCTCTGACAGACAAACAACACTCCACGCATCGCCATCCAGCGACACCGTCAACTGCAGGCGTTCAAAAGACCAGGTAAACGCCTGACCGTTCGATAGCTCATCTGGAATCACCCCTCAACCTCCCAAACCCGCACCCATGGCACCGTGCGAACGTGCCTTCGATCACCCCTGAAATATGACACCACGTCAAGGTCGACAACCGCACCATGTCTTTTGCGAGCGATACCCCGTCGGGCTCTTTTTGCTCGAGTGAATTGACGCTGCGTTATCGAACTTCGCTCTTCCGAAGAGTTTACCGCAAAACCCATCCGAAGTGCTTGCAATCGCGCTACGAAACGATTTGCGTTCAACTTCGCGAAGACCGAGCGGTGGAAAGCGAACGGCGCGTGCAGGCTATTTCGTCCCGCCGCCGACTGATCCCTGATGCAAGCTTGCCGTATGACTGATGGTCAATGGCTGGACGCTGATCTCTTCATGTTCGAGCCGGGGTAGTTTCCGATCGATGCGTCCTGGCAACCACCAATTCCACTTGCCCATGAGCCGCATCTTCGCCGGAACCATCAACGCCCTCACCACCGTCGAGTCGATGAACACGGCCAACGCGATCCCAAGCCCCAGGGCCTTGATCAGAATCACTTCCGCAGTCGCGAACGAGGCCGTTACGACAACCACAATCAGTGCTGCGCTCGTAATGATGCGTCCGCTTCGCTGTAGGCCAAGAGCAACGGACGTTTCATTGTCTCCGGTCCGATCCCACTCTTCGCGAATTCTGCTCAGCAGGAACACCTCGTAGTCCATGCTGAGGCCAAAGAGAACGCAAAACATGATTACGGGAAGCGAGGCTTCGACGAAACCCATCCGTTCAAATCCCAGAATCGACTGAAAATGGCCGTCCTGAAAAACGAATACCAGAGCCCCATACGAAGCCAGAATCGACATCGTATTCAGCACAATCGCCTTGAGCGGCAGCAACACTGATCGAAACAGAATCAACAGCACGACGTACGTCGCAGCCACAACCATCAGAATCGCCCATGGGAATTGGCCGTACATCTTGTCGACAACATCGACGATATCTGCAGTTCCGCCTCCAACCATCATTTGTAGATCGCCGCCCGGGTCACGTGCGCGCAGCTCAGTGAGCATCGCCTTGTTGTCGTCTGAATTCGCATACGAATTGCTGAATGCATAGATCACCGCAACGCGGTCATTCACCAGTTGATCGATTTGTGGAGCGATGCCAACGTTCGCGAGCTCGGGCAGCAGCTCCATCAAAGCCACGGCCTGATCCCGTCCGAGACCATCCACGATCGGCGCCAGACTCCTGACGTGGCTTATTCGAGGGTCCGACGCAAGTGTCGACGAAAGATCGTAGATTGCCGCCAGGTTGTCGTCTTCGAAGATTCCGGACGCCGACTCCAATGTGATGACGAACGGAGAAATCTCTCCCGGTCCATACGCGTCGACCATCATATCGAACGCCTGTCGGGAAGGGAGGTCGCGCGGCAGGATGGTCGCATCAGGCGACGAGACCTCCACCCTAGCAAACGGAGCCCCAAGCACCAGGAGCAGGGCGGTAGTCGGCACAAGCACCCGCCAGGGATGGCGCATCACCCACAGAGACAGGCGGACCCAGAATCCGCCAGACGAATCTCGCTTCCACGGAACCCTGGGCAATATTCTGAACCGTTCGATGTTGCCTCCGACGACTCCCAATGTGGCAGGCAGTAGGGTAAGAGCCGCGGCAACAGAAAAGAAAACGACGACCACGCCTGCAATACCAACTGAACGCAGGAACATGAAATCGAATAGAACAAGTCCAGAGAGGCCAATCAGTACCGTCAGCCCGGAAAAGAAGATCGCCCGTCCCGCTGTCGCGGTCGATGCGACGACCGCTGACTGCACGTCGCCACCGTTTCTGGGAAGTTCTTCCCGATAGCGGCTGGTGACGAACAGCGAGTAGTCCACCGCCAATCCCAATCCAAGCATGGTTGCCAGATTCAGCACAAAAATGGAAAGGTCAACGAAGTGGGCAATGACGTACAGCGTGAAGAGGACTGCGGCCACTCCAGCCCCACCTACGATCAAAGGAACCGAGGCCGCTATCAGCGACCCAAAGACAATGAGCAGCGCAATCATCGCAAAGGGGAAAGCGATCACCTCCGCCCGGCGTAGATCCCGCTGGCTCACGGTTTCGATATCCGCGTAGAATGCTGGTGCACCAGCCACCCCAAGATCGAGGTCTGCAGGGGTTCTCAGCGCTGCATTGAATGCCTGAACATCACGTTGCGCTTCCTCCGCCGGCCGATCCAGACCGACTAGCGCGTAGGCCATCTGTCCGCTATCCGCAATCAGCGCATCGTCATCCTCCGGCAAAAGCACCGAGGTCACCTCGGCGAGCTGGCGAACCGGTTCGAGCGCGTAGCGGATTTGCGCGTGAAACTGCGGATCAGTTGCCTGCAACGAATCCGACGTAAAGATGACCACCATTGTCGATGGACTCGCGCCCAGCTCTTGCTCGAGCAATGTGGTCGCTCGAACCGACTCAGTATCGGCGGCAAAAAATCCGCCGACTTTGAGAGGCTCATCCACCTTCAACAGAAACGGAGCCGCGACGACGAAAGCGGCAATCCAGACGCCAATAACGGTCCAGCGGTGAACAAAACAGAATCGACCAATTGCGCCAAACACAGTTCAGTCTTACCTTGAAGCTACTTAGGTGAAAATGCCACGCCAGGATAGGTGCTGGCCCCCATCGCAGCATACGATGCGAGTTGACGTTGTATCCTCAAAGAACCCGAAGCCAGCTACAAAGCAATTTTCAGAAACGTGCCGTCGCTGTCCCGCTCTACCATCAGCACCCGGATCACGGCCTCGATCTCGATTGGTCCGTAGACGTGCGGGAACATCAACGCCGGGTCGTCGTATACGATCGGCGCAGATACCCTGTCGCAATCGATCTCCAAAGCAACGAACGGTCTGGGGTCATCTCGGTAGTATCGGTTCCCCACGGCAACAAGTTCGTCGATGAGATCGGTACAGTGAGTAAACCCTTCACTTTCGAGAGTCGAAGGCCTGTATCCTGGGTTGTTTTGTTGAGCTGCCCACTCATCGAGCGGTACAAGGTGGTGGGTTCGATGTCCTGGCGCGACCACGCGAGGAGACGCTGCAGATTTGGACTCCTCTTTCGCGTCAATTCTCATCATCAAGAAATCACCTGCCTCGGGTTGACCCACTGCCCATCCATGCCTATCATCGCCAGAAGTGAGCGCTCCTCCGGACTGCGCAGCATCAGCCAATATGAGAAAGCCTGAAAATGATCGCCCATGATGAGTTCAAACTGACGTCGCTCGCGGAGTGCGCCGGATGTGCCGCCAAACTGAGCCCGGCAGCGCTCAGCCGGGTAGTAGAGCCATTGACGCACCAGACAGATCCCCGACTGATCGTTGGGCTTCAAACCAGCGACGATGCAGCAGTCTTTAGACTAACCGACACGATTGCGGCCATTCAAACCGTCGACTTCTTTACGCCGATCGTTGACGATCCCTGGACCTTTGGCTCTATCGCCGCAGCCAACAGCATGAGCGACGTCTATGCGATGGGAGGTGAAGTACTCTTCACCGTGAATGTCGCTGCGTTTCCCACTGACTTTCCCGAAGAAGCAATTGCCGGCATTTTCGCTGGCGGCGCCGAGAAGGTACGAGAAGCTGGTGCGGTGGTCGCCGGCGGTCATACAATCAATACCGCCGAGCCAATCTATGGAATGAGCGTGACCGGGCAGGTCCACCCAGATCAGGTATGGACAAAAGCCGGAGCAAAGCCAGGAGATTTGCTCTATCTCACAAAGCCGATCGGCACTGGCGTAACCACGACAGCGCTCAAGAACGGTGCGGTGCAATCCAATGACTTGTCTCGGGCCGTCGAATCGATGCTGCAGTTGAACGGGCCGGCAGCTCGGGCAGCCCGCGCCGCGAAAGTCAATGCATGCACCGACATCACAGGCTATAGCCTGCTCGGTCACACCTATGAAATGGCGCTCAAGAGCCAGGTACAGATCGACATCGATGCAAGCAACGTTCCGCTCATTGCCGGCGCTCAAGGATATGTCGAGGGCAACCATGTACCCGGCGGATTGGTCCGAAACAAGGCATACTTCTCCGGATTGGGCGTAAAAATCGATCCTTCGGTGAATTCGGTTTTGGCCACGCTGCTCTTCGATCCTCAAACGTCTGGGGGATTGCTTTTCGCGATACCAGAATCGGGAGTACCGGAGTTTGAATCCGCGCTGGTTGAGGCTAGCGTCAACCATTGGCGGATTGGAAGGGTCCTGAAGGGTGATGGCGTTGTCGTCCGAAACTGAACACGACGCAGTTGGAACCACTGGTCCGGCCAGAATCGGCGTAATTCTGAATCCTCACGCTTCTGGAGGTGGAGCACTCAAGCTCCTGCCCAAGGTCACTCAGGAACTCGCCAGATTGAACGTGAAGTTCTCTTTGCATGTTACGACCGAACCTGGCGATTGCTGGACCAGAGCAAGAGCGTTCGCCGATGAGGGGTTCGAAAGAGTTGTTGTTATCGGTGGAGACGGCACATTCAACGAAGCCGTGAACGGTCTGCTGGAAGCAGATCGTCTCATTCCGCTGGGCATCGTTCCGGCTGGTACTGGTTGCGACCTTCCCAGAACACTCAACATCCCGGCAAAGTCGATTCCTGACGCGGTGAGAACTGCTTGCCTTGGCACTCCCACTGCGATCGATGCCGGCCACGCTCAATGCGACTCAGGCGAAGGCCGCTACTTCCTCAATATTGCCGGTCTCGGTTTCGACGCAACCGTCGCCGAGCGGGCAGCCAGGATGAGGTTCTCAGGAGGCAAGTCAGCGTATCTGGCGGCTCTGGGCATGAGCCTTGCCAAATATCACAACATTCCAGTTTCGATCACAAGTGAAGACTTTTCCATGGAGACTACGGCGGTGTTCGTGACCGTCGCCAACGCGAAGTATCTGGCTGGCGGCTTCATGATCACCCCCATGGCTGACGTGTCCGATGGCCTGCTTGACCTCGCAATAATTGGCGATCTCTCAATTCCTGACCTCTTGAGAAACCTCCCCGCTGTCTATCGCGGAAAACACACGAATCACCCAAAGTTCACTCACCGCCAAATCACTTCAGTCCGGATTTCATCGCCGGAGCGAGCTATGGTCCAGGTCGATGGCGAGATACTCGGAAGCGCTCCAGTCGTGTTTAGCGTCCGACCCTCTGCCGCCCTCGTCTCGCTGTGACGCTTGAGCTCCCCGATCCGCCTCGCCCGCATTCTCCGGCAACCGTTTCGGCAACGCTCAGAGCGCTGGGGATTCAACCCACAAGAGGCAAGGGCCAGAACTTCCTTGTTTCTGAACAGATTGTGCTCAAAACCGTTGAAGCAATCGACCTGAACCCGAACGACTACATTGTAGAAATCGGCCCGGGACTTGGCATCATGACCGAGCACCTCGTCCAGCGAGCCAGCAAAGTCGTAGCGATCGAGCTCGATGATCGCCTGGCCGCGTTCGTCCAACGCTCATTGCCAGCTCCAAATCTAACCGTCATACATGGCGATGCCCTGAAAGTACCACCAGACTCGTTCATGCCAGATTCAGGTCTGTATCGCGTCGCGGCAAATTTGCCCTACTCGGTAGGATCGGCCATCGTTCGACGGTTTCTGGAGTTGCCGAATCCACCAGATACCATGGTGGTCATGCTACAGAAAGAAGTCGCGGAACGAATGATCGCCAGTCCGCCGGCGATGTCGCTGCTCGGACTTGGTATACAACTCTATGCAACCGGGGCGATCGCGTTCGACGTGCCTCCCGAAGCATTCAAACCCCGTCCAAAGGTCGAATCGGCGGTGCTCGTACTCAAGTGCCGCTCAGATCCCATGATCCCGGCATCCTGCCAGGGTCGCTTCTTCGACATTGCCCGTGTCGCGTTTCAGCAGAAGCGAAAACAGCTCGGCAACACGCTGTCCTCCGGCATGTCCCTCCCCAAAGCCACCACGGTGGCCTGGCTTGAGCGCTCCGGCATTCACCCCGAGCAACGCCCTGAAACAGTGCCTCTTGAGGGTTGGATCGCACTGCTCCGTGAGTATCCTGGATGACGGTTCAGTCAATGCTGGCTTCTGGATTGGCCCCGGCCAAGCTCAATCTGGGTCTTCGGATAATCCGAAAGCGGCCCGACGGGTTCCACGACATCGAATCAGAAATGCAGACGATCTCCGTATTCGATCGAATCGACATGCACGGGTCTGGGTCAGGACTCGTGCACGTCGCCAACGCCATTGAGCCAATTCATGACAATCTCGTCCACACCGCAGCCAGCCAGTTGGCCAGCGAGCTAAACCGCGATCTTGATGTCGATTTCACGCTTCGCAAAAGAATCCCCGTATCGGCGGGCCTGGGTGGCGGCAGCAGCGACGGCGCTACCGCCCTGATGCTTCTCGCCGCGCACTGGAACCTGCCTCGGCATCACCCTGCAGTGGTTGCAGCCGCAACCCGGACCGGCAGCGATGTATCCTTTTTCCTCACCGGCGGCAGAGCACTGGCCACAGGACGAGGCGATCAGATCACGGCATCCAGCGTCCACAAGCGAATCTGGTTCCTGATCGTTATGCCCAATGTGCAAATTCACCGAAAAACTGCGACGATGTACTCCGCTCTCCGCCCATCTGACTTCTCCAGATCACCTCAGTCGCCAGTCGAACCGCTGACCGGATCGAACCTGCACAACGCCTTTGCTGAGCCGCTCTACAGCCTTGCACCTCAGCTGCCGTCGATTCTCGATCATGTCCAGCGGCTCACAGGCACCAGACCGTATCTCTCCGGAGCAGGACCTGCCCACTACCTGCCGGTAGCCTCACTGAAACGTGCGCTTCACCTCATGCGCCTGATCGCATCAAGTCATCTCGCAACGGAGGTCAGCATCTTCGTTGCACAGACGGTCAACTCGGCAGGTCCATTCCGCCGTCATCGAAACCCATCGTTTTCATTGGGCGTTTGAAGGACACTGGATAGACTGGGTATTGCAACACCTCGGGCTGAAACGATCGAGCAACGATGAAGCATAGGGTCATCAATCGGCGGTATCGCCTCGACAAAAAGCTGAGAACCTCTGGTGACACGGTTTTCTACCAGGGTTACGACGCGCTCCTGCAACGTCCTGTGGGCGTTGGCCTGATGGATCCGTCGCTCGCCAGCGACCTGCTGCTGCGGGACGCCTTTCTCTACCGAAATCAACAGGCATCGACTCTTCACCACCGCAATCTGATGGCGATTTTTGACATCGGCGAAGAAGACGATGAACCGTATGTAGTGACGGAGCACATCGCTGGCGAAACACTCGATACCATCATCGCCCATGAAGCCCCGTTCGACGTCGACGATGTCGCAATACTCATCGAGCAACTGGCCCAGGGATTGAACTACGCCCTTCTACGCGGACTCGTTCATGGCAAACTGAGGCCCGCCGATATCATCGTAGACGCAGCCGGTCTTGCCAGGATTTCGGGGATTGGCCGGATCGAGGGACAACTCTGGTCCGAACAGGCGAGCCGCGCTGAGGTTCCTCACGATCCTTACCTGCCGGCCGGCATCAGAGGCACGACTCCAATCAGCCACCAACTCGATGTCCATGCGCTGGCTGCCATCGCCTGGATCATGTTCGTCGGAGAACCGCCAGAAACTCCGCGTAATCAATTTGACCTTCAGAATGGCTATGGTGAGGATTCTCTGTATCAGAACCCAGCGGACATCAATCCTGCCGTTCCTGCCAGAGCCGGGGAAATCGTGGTCCGAGGACTCGCTGGATATGCGGGCAACACCGGATTGACAGCAGAGCAGTTTTCGCACGCGTTGACCAACTGGAGATCGTGGACTGAGCACCAGTCGCAGAGCCAGCAGCGGTATGCAATTGGCATGTCTGCCCAGGAGCAGCTGCGGCCTCGAAATTCGCAGACGCAGCAGATCGAGAATCCATACTGGACTCAGGGTTGGGATCAGGTTCAGACTACTGCGTCGCCGAAATCCAGCCGCATCCCTTCCATTCTGGTCACGCTGGCTTTGCTTCTTTCGATTGCATTCGCTATTGCGTTGATCCAGACGAGCGAAGCGGGACCTGCAGCCATCCTCGATGGCATCCCTCAGGAGCTGCAACGCATAATTCCTTCAGGTTGATCAATCTAAGGCAACACTGGACGTACTCCTCCACTTGACGATGGACTGGTGATGATGCGAACGAATCGCCGATCGCTGATCATAGGTGGCGCTTCGGCAAGCCTCGGGCTCGCCGCCGCCGGTGGTCTCGGCGCCGCGTTTCTTCTGGAAGAGCGCTTTCCGACCATCCATGTCCTGGGCAGCGGCAATGGATTGTCGCTGTTGATAGCGAACAGAGGAGCGCGGGCGATGGTGATTCTGGGGAGCAATGCTGCGGAATTCGGCAACGCGCTGAACCGGATCCGGTCTCCGTTTCAGGATCGGGTCGATCTGCTGCTCCTGGCTGGTCCTTCGATAGGATTGACATTCGCGCAACGAGCCATAGACATCGTTCAGCCCCGGGCGATCTACTCAATTGGCAACTCGCTTCGCCTGCTGGACGCTGGCATTCCAGTCAGCGAGTCGCTTGTCCTGCCACACCGTTTTTCGCTTTCGGGCGATACGTCCATCGTCGTGCCCGAGTGGCCTGTCTCTGACTCAAGCGATTCTCAGTCGCTGTACTGGTCAGGCAGAATTGAGCATGACCGGGCAACGGTGATCTTCGATTCATCCACGCCGACTGAAGCACGATCAACTGGCGAGAATCCAGTATCAGCGTGGATCCGATTACGTGACCGTATCGAGCCAGAAGAACTGTCTGAGCTTCAACCTCAGGCATTTGTCATCGACGCCGATGCCCAGTCGGGTCCCGACGTGCGGCAAATGCTATCGAACCATGTCAAGTACCCGGTAGCTGCTTTCAGAGTTCACGACGGTGAGGCAGCCCGGATCAGGTTTCGTTCAACGGGGCTGGAGTTGCCCTCTCACCAATCAAACGATCCGTA
>JBGTJM010000414.1:0-3631 GCA_041745115.1 Thermomicrobiales bacterium | reverse complement strand
ACCGGTATCGCGAACGATGCCACGCCCGAGCCGCAGTTTTATGCCGACGATGAGGTCGCGATGCTCCTCGATCGTTTCCACTGCGAACGCGACATCGGCGAATCGCAGGTCGTTGAACTCCATCACGCCCCGGTAGATGATTCCCACCGCGCAGAGATTCAGGAACGGCAGGATCCGCGTGGTACTCGGCTCGATCACGTACTTGCGGAAGGCAGGAAATGTTGCCGCTCCGGAGCTACCAGCATCGACCCAGGTCGTGACGCCGCTGCGGCCGGCGACTGCGTCGACAACCACTCCATCGTATGTCGCACCCCAATAACCGTGGGCATGCAAGTCGATCAGGCCAGGCGTGATGATCTTGCCGGCAACGTCGATCACGCGCTTCGTTCTGGACGTGTCGAGGTTTGGACCGAGGTCAGCGATGCGCCCGTCGATGACTGCGACATCGGCATTGCCGCCAGAAGGCTTTTCCGGGTCTAGTATTTCTCCTCCCTGAAGAACCAGGTCGTACGCTTGGTCCGTGTCAGCCACTGCAGAATCCTTTCGCGACGCAGCGCGGGATAGCACACATTAGCAGCGTTATCCTCTCACTCCACCGAATTTCATGATCCAGATCGGGACGTACGCCCGCGTCCTGCCGCCTCAGGGCATTCGTACGTTTGTCCCTGTTTGGCGATCGTGTTGCGTTTGCTGGACTACCCAATCCTGAGCTTACCGCACAGGTCCTACGCAGCGGATGCTCTCTGGAATGGGTGACAACTCGCGCAGTTCCAGCATTCGCCGTCCGTGCCTTTCAACGGCAACTGCCAGTTCAGGGAACCATTTTGCTCCGGGGTCAGTGGTCCGATACTCTCGCCTGAGCAGCCTTCTGCTTGCCCTCGTCGGTCATGGCAAAGGAGCGCCGCATGCTCTTGATGTTGCCAACCTTGCGAAATCGGAGGGCACTCCAGTCGCTATCGATTGCGACTTGTCGCACCGGCTCGTAGCCGATCTCGCCGAAGCCATCCCAGCCAGTGTCGCGGTTGAACTCGCAGGGGTACTTTTTCGAGCTCTGCTTTGGATAGGCAACCCAGACGACAGGATCTGGACCGTTCAGCACTGCTGCACTTTCCTTATGCTTGCCTACCTGTTCGAGGGTTGTGGCGAACCCGAGGTAGAAGTCGACCTCAGGAATGAATGTTTCGATCCGACGGTCGTCGATCTCTCCAAGGAAGCTCGCCATTACACCGAAGTCGTCTTGTACGAATATTTTGTTCTGATCCTTGAGGTTGAGTTTGTTCCAGAGACTCATCAGGTACCTCAGATCCGACTTACTCGCCACTAATGTGAATACTGCATCAGTACGATTCTAACCCAGGCAGGGAACGTACCTGCGACTCTTCGCCTGGGAAGCAGCGTTCGTCAGATTCGACACTTCCGATGACCAGGCCGCCTGACGATAATTGGCTACAGGACTACTCAACGGATGCCATTCAGGCTCTCAATCCTGAACATCATCGCCCGGCAGTTCCAGTTCGACAACCAGTGGGCTCATCGAAGGGACTTCGACGGTAAACGTGGATCCATTCTGACTGATTGTCAGGTCTTGACCGCCACTCGTGGCGGAGACCAACCTAAACCCGAATTTGGTCGTCGGTATCTGAATCTCTCGGAGCTGGGGTTCGCTGGTCAGATTGAAGAGAACGGCGACGGCGGCCCGCTCGTCGTGGAGCACATGCAGATGTGAGAAGAGATCAATGCCGATAAACTCACCCTGGGTGAAAAACCGTTTGAGGCGACGGTAGGTAGCGACTGCCTGTTTCAGTGCCTTGTAAACAGGGTGCTGAGGATCACTGACACCGCCGATGCCGAGGTGCCGGCAGGTCGATGCGTACCACCAGAAAGCCAGCATCGTTGGGGAGTCACGACCCTCGTGGATATGCAGGTAGAGAGGAATATCGTATGCGAGGTTGTACTCGTAGAGACTGAGTGATTTTCCTGAGAGGAGATCGTAATACGGATCCCACATGTATTCGAAACCCCAGTTCGAGTCGAATGAGTTGTCGAGGCCGTGCTGGAAGTAGAGAGGGTGATAGTCCTGGAGCCCGCCATTGATACGATCGTGAGCCTCAATCAGGACCTGGGGATGTGTTTCTTTTACGGCCTGAATGACTTCGAGAATACTCTCGGCATGACGCTGCCGGGTCAGAGGAACGGGATGGCCGTGAGAGGGATCGTGGCACAGCGCCCGCGTCTCGTCGTCTCGTTCGAATAGCCCATACTGCAGAAAGTCGAACATCATGAACGTTGCGCCAGCCTCTGCCAGGGCACGCAATCGCTCAATCTTGGATCGCTTCCAGACTTCGGAGCCGCAGCAGACACATGCGTTGGGATAGATAACTTCGCGATGGCGCATGAACTGAATCTGGTTGCCGTTGATGTCGCGGTGGTAGAACGCAGGATCCTCATCAAGATCCGTCGTGTGCATCATGAGGTGAAGTGACAGTTTCAGACCATACTTTTCTGAAAGCATTTGTACGAAGTCTGATTGCGGGCCAAGTCTCGCCGTATCCCAGACTGTGGTGCCCTCTGAGGTATCCCAGGTTGGGTCGAGATACAGGGCTTCAGCACCGACGTCGGCAGCCAGAGCTGCTTCAGGCTCGAGCGACTCACGAGTTTGAAGTGGGGAGTTGTCTCCGAGTCTCCAGCCGATGTTGTACAGCTCATTCCAGTGGAGAGGTGGGTTGAACCCAACTGGGACTCCGTGACCGAGACCTCGAAGATGCTCGCGATACGTGTTGTAGCCTTCCTGCCAGTCGCCCGAGAATCCATAGATACGAGTGGGCCCAAATGCCAGCTCCGTGCGTCCTTCTAGGGTTTGTCCGAACTCAGGGTCTCCACGATAGAGCCCGATGCCTCCAAACCGCGCGCAGTGGTTGATTGGTATCGGAATGTGGGACGCGACCGGATCCAGCACGTGGAGGGTTCCTGATCCTGCGACGACATACTCTCCCTCGAAGAGCGAAAACTCGATCGCTTCGCGGTTGTACTTGGCGATAAGCACTCCACGACTACCGTTTGTCCAAGCCCACGCCTCACTGCAAAAATCTGGAAGCGATGTATGTGGCTCCCACGCTTTGCGGAAGATATCGGCAGCTGAGTAGTCTACCTTTCGCCTGTCCAGGCTTATGCCGAACCGACGCCGGTGAGGAACGGGAACAAGCCGAAACTGATCGGCGTTGTCTCGCCATTGCCACAATTCGCGATCGAACAGAATCTTCCGAAAGCCGAATCGAAGGTCCGACAGGGAATGCGAGTCAGTCCCGAAGATATGAAGCAAGGTGACCTGTTCTTCGAGGAAATCACCGTTTGCTGGCAGCGTAATGCGATGGCGAAACCCAATGTCAGTTGGTCCTCGCCGGCTGAACTTGAATCGACCCTCGAGAATCACGCTGGTTCCTCGATCGTCATCCACCTGTTGAGCCGTCACGTCGACGAGTCCCTGAGCAACATTGGTCACGCCGTTGGTGTGTGCGGTCAGGTTGTAACAGTAGCTCTCATCTGCGACCACCAGATTATTGGCCAGGCTGACGACGCGGTGTGGGCCGGTGTTTTCCGCAACACCAATCTCAACATCCCAGTATTGATTGGT
>JBGTJM010000413.1:0-4503 GCA_041745115.1 Thermomicrobiales bacterium | reverse complement strand
GGCCCGCCGCTCCGCCTCGAACACCTCCTCCTCCGTCATCCCTCGCGACCGTTCCTCCAACGCCGCCACCGATCGCGCCAGCATCCCCGCCGTCACCCCCTCCTCCGCCAGACCTTGCTGCGCCCGCAACGCCCGCACCGTCGCGTTCGTCACCTGACTCAACCCCTTCGCCAGCACCGCCGCATCATCCTCCTCCAGCAACAACCGCATCATCGCCACCCGCAACGCCCCAATTTCGTCCCGCAGCGGCTCCTCCCCCTCCCGTCCCTCGAACAACGCCTGCATCTTCCCCGCAAACAACGCCGCAAACTCCCCCCGCTCCACCTTCCGCCGAAACCGCCGCCCCGCGTCCCGCTGCTCCTCCGGATTCGTCGCCCGCAGCAACGCCCGCACTTCCCGCTCCAGCTTCGCCACCTCCCGCCCCAGCTCCATCGCCACCCCCGTTCCCCGGTGATCGACACACACCAGCTGCCCCGCTCGCGCCCGCCGCCAGCACCCTTCCACCACACACTGCCGCCCCCGTCGCGCCATCATTCCCTCCACATCTGTAGCTCAGGCTACGGAAAAGCCCCGGCCAATCGAAAATTGCTCCGCTTCAGCGCTTGACGATAGAATAGCACGTATGTTCTAATCTAATCACACGAGCACGGCGAGTAGGACCGATGCCGGCGCAGCAGGTCATCCTGCCCGGGTTGGTACCCCGTCATCCGTACTCGGCGCCACACAGGGTCCCGGAATCGCCTCCCATAGAAGAGATCGCGGGCTCACGCCCCCACTCGGAAGGAGGATCCAGGTAAGAGGAATCAGGAACGAACGGGGAGTCAACGACTCCCGCTACACATAGTTCCTAATTCCCAGTTCCTAGTTCCTAATTCCCAGTTCCTCCATCCCGCCAGAGGATCCACGAGTCGGCCAGGTCGACCCCGCCGCAAACCAGTCCATCGCTCCACAGCCCGCCAACGGCTGTGGGAAGCAGGTCTCCCCAGAACCATCTCCCATTTCACATTTCCTAGTTCCTAGGTTCTCCCAATCTGTCATCATTCCCGCCAGACGAACGCACACATGCCAGGGAGGGAAAGGCAGTCGATGACAAAAGCAGGAATCTATTTGCCAGTCGGGATCCAGGGAGAGTACGAAGGCCGCGACAGCGCCTACATGTGGGAGCGGATCGTCCATCTCGCCAAACTGGCCGAATCACTCGGCTTTCAGGCGATTCGGGTGCCCGATCATCTGATGAACTGCCGCGCAGACGATCACGCGCCCACACTGGAGGTCTTCGGCGTGCTTTCAGCCGTGGCCATGGTCACCACCAAACCGACCTTGGGCCAGTCGGTACTCTGCGCCGCCTTCCGAAACCCCGCCTATCTGATGAAGCAGGTCACCACCCTCGATGCCATCAGCGGCGGCCGGGCCGAGCTGGGCCTCGGCGCTGGCTGGTATGAGCCCGAGTGGCGCTCATACGGCTATGGATTCCCGCCAGATCGCGAAAAACTCCACATCCTGAAGGAAACGCTGGAGGTCGCCACTCGCATGCTGAAACCGGGCCGGGCCTCGTTCGAGGGAACGTGGGCCTCGATCGACAACGCAGTCCTCGAGCCAAAAGGCTATCCCGGGCATGCGATTCCGGTTTTCGTTGGAGGTAACGGACAAAACGTAACGTGGCGTCTGGCCGCGCGATACTGCGACGAGTTGAACCTCTCTGGCCCCACCGTCGAGCAAGCCCGCGAATGGCTGCCGATCATCGCCTCTCGCTGCGAAGAGGTCGATCGCGACCCTGCAACGTTGAGGATCACCGCCCAGATGTGGTGGAACCGGCCAGGAACCGAGGAACGATCTCGGGTCGAGCAGCTGGCGGAGCTGCAGGACCTCGGGCTCTCCCATGTCTTCACCGATTTCAAAGAAGCAGCCGACACCGATGAGCCATTTCTCGCCTTCGCAGAAGACTGCCGCGCCGCAGGATTGGAGATGTACCCGGCCGCCACTCCGAACTGAACTCGACTACTCCCCGGCGGCCGTCGCTGATGTGGTCGTCATCGAGACGTGGTCCATTCCGCTCATATCATGGGCGTCTTCGTCGGCTTCAGGAGTCGCCAACGGGGAGGGCACGGGCGAGGCAGCCGGAGTAGCTGAACCTGCGTCGACGGCTCCAATGTCTTCACTGGATGACGTACTAGCGCTGTCAGGCACGACTGGTCGGCCCTGGAACTCGGTCTGGATGTAGTTCACCACGTTCCAGATATCGACATCGCTCAGCTGATCGCCAAATCCAGACATGCTGGTTCCCGGAACTCCTTCGCTGATCGTTCCGTACCACTCCCGATCGCTATGCAGAAACGTATGCGGTGCCGTGAACGCACTCGGAGGGGGCAGCATGCCAGCGGCCTGCGGACCATCACCCTGCCCGGCAACACCATGGCAAGACAGGCAGAGATTCTGATAAACGGACTGGCCGCGTATGAGCGAATCCTCCATTGCTGGGATCGGATTCACGGCGGCGACGGCGGTATCGGCTGCCGAAGGAGTCACCCTGTCGGTAGCCATGATCCCAAGACCCAGCACAATCGCCAGAATGCCCAGCCCGGCGCTCTCGGTGCGCAACCGCGTCGGCCCTGCTCGCCACGCGATAACCAGTCCGGTCAAACCGACACCAAACAGGAGCAGTCCGGCAATCGAGTGCGTAGTGAACCGCCACGGCGGGGCCGGTGCCTCTGCAGCCGCTTCGGGCAGCGCCACGGTGGCGTCACCCTCCCAGCTGAACGAGCCGATCTCGCGAACGATGACCTCAACATCCCATTCGCCGGCGATGCCCATTTCGCTGCCGACCCATTCGAACATGTTGCCTTGAGTACGCTCGAGCCGGACCTCACTCTGGCCCAGTGCTCCGTCAGCATGACTGAGGCGCATCACCGCTTCGGTGTTTTCTGAAAGGGTTTCCCCGGAAATCAGCAACTGAAAATGGTTCGGTCCTGCCGATCCCGGATGCAGCGAGAGCGTTGCGGGCTGTTCATCCAGCAGCAATTCGATCGACGATGCGCCCGCCTCGGCAGCCCGCGCATCCCGCGCTGGCTGCAGGCTGGTCATCCGGCCGACCATGAAGAGGATGAGCAGCGTCAGCACGATCTCCACGCTCACCGCAGCAGTGAGCCTGCGGGTCCAGGCTGGACTCGGTTCTGAGTGCTGCGGTGGCTTGACCAGCCGGGGAGAAATCAGTAGAAGGTTGATCGCGGCCAGGCACAGCACGCCAACGACACCGATCAGCTTGACGGTCAGCGCTCGCCCATAGTCGGTCTCGCGAAGCGCATCCAGACTGCCGACGTGCAGCCACGATGCATAGAAACCCGTGATGACCAGCATGCCCCAGCAGACCAGCGCGATGGCGGAAAACCGTGGCAGCGCCCCTGCCAGAAGCGACTTCCTGCTCTCGCCGGCAATGCCACGACGCCAGATCAGGCTACCGGCAAGCAATACCAGCCCACCGAACCAGATACCAGCGCCCAGAATGTGGGTCCAGTCGAAGAACATCGCCGTGGTTCGGCCGGGATTCACTGCGGAGGCGTGGGAATTGAGGCTGATCGGCAACGGCAGCAGCAGCGTTGCAACTACGGCAACTCCGGTCAGCGCCACGCGACGGCGCGGTTCCAGCCACGAGAGTGTGGAAAGCACGAGCGCAAGCACAATCAGCAGGGCGATCCGCAGCATCCAGAGTTCGCCGAAACGCGTGTCGAACAGCGTATCGCCAACCCGCCGCGCAAACGACCCGCGCGTGAGCATCGATGCCTGCACGCCAAGCGCCAGGAGATTGCCCATCATCGCCACGAGAAAGCTCACGATCAGGATCGACCAGAAGCGGGATCGAAGTGCTTCGCGCACGCCAGCCACGCCCGCCGATGCTGGCAGCATCACCAGCAACCAGATCAGTACACTGGCAATCAGCGGCGAGATGCCCAGCAGAACCATCCAGCGCGCGGCCGATTGCAGCCAGAGAGGAGCTCCATGCTCCGCCACGACCGGAGGTGCCACCGCCGCGACATCAGCGCCCGTACCTACGGTGAACGCAAAGTAACCTCGCTGCGTATGGCCATCGGCTGCGGAAAGGTTGTTCCAGGCAACGGCGTAAGTCCCCCGCTCGAGTGGCGAGCTCAATGCAATCCGCAGCGAGAACCGATCGTCGCCAGGCCCTGTCTCCACACCTTCGACCAGCTCGCCCCGCTGGTCGAACAGGACGGCATCGCTGAAATCAAACTCCAGCGGTTCCGTGAACCAGACGTCTATGCTCTGCGGAGACTCCGGCAGAATGGCATTGGGCTCTGGATCGCTACGATCGAACGCGGCATGCGCAGACGCCTGGTCTGGAGACACAACCATCATGAATCCCAGCACCAGCACGATGGCAGCCGTGAATCGGCGGCATCGCAGTCGGCGTACAAACTGTCTGGGACTCTGACATCTGATGGTCATTGAACACGGCTCCTGGAGCAGGGAACGATAAAGTCAACGCCGCCT
>JBGTJM010000412.1:0-8017 GCA_041745115.1 Thermomicrobiales bacterium | reverse complement strand
CTAGCTATTTTCGGGCCGGTCGTTCAGTCGATCTCAGCGGTGCGTTCGACGTCAAACGAGCTGCCGGCTATTGCGTCCAGGTCGATTTCGACCAGCATGTCCGGGTCGATGAGTGCGGCCACGGCCACGAGCGTGTTTGCTGGGTGCACGTTGCCGAACGCTTCTGCCATCACCGGAGCGACGGCCTCCCAGTCGCCAATGTTCGTGAGATAGACTCGGTAGCGCACGGTGTCCTGCAACGATGCACCTGCCTCCATGAGGGCGCATTCGATTGTGGCCAGTGCCTGTCGGGCCTGCATTGCGGCGTCGTTCTGTCCGACCAGGCGGCCGTCCTTCATGGACGTGGTGCCGGAGACAAAGATGTGATCGCCGACTCGGGTGGCTCTAGAGTAGCCGACGATCGTTTCCCATGGTCCGCCAGAGTAGACCCGGGTTCGCGCCTGATGGCTCATGATTTCGCTCCCACCGTCGCGGCTCGAAGTTCCCAGTCGACGCCATATGGCCGCTTTGCGTAATCATAGAGAAATCGAGCAAAGTCAGCCCGAGATGGATCGCTGATTCCCTGGTCAGCGCTTTTCACCTCTGAGAACTGGAACATGAGCGTGACATCACCATTTCGGTAGAAGAAGTACAGGCTCCATCGCTCATCACGCTCGAGCATTGCGAAGTCGCTCGACAAACGATGGGAGTGATTCTGCAGATGAGCGTACGCGGCTTCGAGATCGTCGACGACGAAACCAAGGTGATGCCAGCTCGAAGGCTTTCCGTCTGAGAGGGGAGCGCTTTGTCCGGCATCGAAGAGCATAACCGTGGTCGGCCCAGTTGTGAGACAGGATAGATGCGGGTCGTGCCGAACACACTGCATGCCAATGACTTCTTCAAGAAATTCTCTCGCGTGGTCACGATCCTGGACCGTTATCGCGAGGTGATCGAAGCCAACGTTTCGCCATTCGGCGCCATGCTTTGTCGGGATTGGCAGTGATTCGGTGATGAGTGCTGCGGAACCGAGCGTGTCGACGATGTCGCCGAGAAAGTTGTCTGCATAGACGGGCTCGCCAGAATCGGTGCGAAATGTGAGTTTTCGCCCATGGATTGCCTCTGCTGGCAACGCTGAATGGAAGGCTTCGTGGACAATCGAGCCTCGCTTCATGGTTGCGGTATGGTCAGTCCCATCGAGGATGAACGTCCAGTGAATCGGTTCGTCTGGCAATGTCGGTGGCATCGTCTTCATTCCTGATCGCATTAGTCTAGGGTTGGCAGCCCTGTTGCATCCGAATGCTTCGGGCAGGGCCAGAAACAACGGAGAATCGTACACTGAATCGCGGCGATGAGTCGTTCTCAACGATCACCGCATTGGCAATTGTCAGACATCCTTCAGCATGCGATTCGCTGGTTCTGGTCTGCGATTGTGAGGGCCAACTTACCGACATTTCTGAGGATTGGATTGAACACAATGAGAAGAGGCAGACGATTTTCTACCGGGGGTATTCTGGCAATAGTGTTTCTGGCGGGACTCTTTGCCGGCCAGATGATTGGGAGTGGAGGGTCTGGAATCGGTGCGTCGTCGTCGGTTGTCGATCAACCGGCATTCGCCACGTTTCAGCAGGCGTGGGATCTCGTTCATGAGCACTACGTGCTCCCGGAGGAGCTCGATGCTGATGACATGATTCTGGGCGCAGCAGCTGGAATGATGGAGGCAATTGGAGACACGCGGCACTCGACGTTCCTGAATCCGCAGGAGGCCAGGTCGTTCAGGTCGTCGTTGCGGGGAGAGTTGATTGGTATCGGCGTTCATCTCCGGTTCGACGGAAGTGTTCCGGAGGTTGTCAGAATCGTTGCGGATTCTCCAGCGGATGTTGCTGGTATCAAAGCTGGGGATCTTATTTATGCTGTTGACGGCGTCGAGACGGAGCGGATGACCGACAGGGCATTGGGCAACGCGCTGCGAGGAGAAGCAGGAATTGAGGTCACGCTGGATCTTGGACGACCGAGTGACCAGAGCCTGTTTAGCGTAACTATGGCGCGGGCGGTGATCACAATCGATCCTGTGGAGATTGCCTTTCTTCCCGAGAATCGCATGCTGATTCGGTTGAACGAGTTTTCTTCAGGCGCGGGCAAGGCTCTGAGAGAATCGCTGGCCGAGGCGGAATTGCGGAGTGTCGCTGGACTGGTTCTCGATCTCCGAGGCAATCCGGGAGGATTCGTAAGCGAGGCGATTGCTGTTGCGAGCGAGTTCATGGACGAAGGGGAAGTAATCTATCTGCATCAGGAGCGGGGTGGTGAACCAAGGCCTGTCACGACGGTTGGCCGAGACGGGAAGGGGCTTGAATTTCCGCTTGTTGTGCTTATCGATGGTGACTCAGCCTCAGCGGCCGAGATTATCGCGGCAAGCCTTCGCGACAACGGTCGAGCTGACGTGGTTGGTGTGCGAACGTTTGGTACCGGCACAGTCATTTCGTCGTTCGATCTCGAGGATGGGTCTGTTGCGGCCATTGGTACGGCTCTCTGGCTCACGCCTGGAGGTGAAATGGTCCGCGGTTTCGGGGTAGAGCCGACCGTAGAATCATCGCTTGCGCCTGGAGTGGCGCCGATCGTGTTCGAGGACGGAGCCCGACTGACGAACTCGAGTATAGAGAGATCGGATGATGCTCAACTCATCCGAGCACTGGAGCTCCTAGAGCTAGCCGAATCAGAATCTTCCGAACCATATGCTGCGTAAGACCGACTCAATCGGCCCAGGTGGGGAGATTTGGACTCACGCATGGTATCGTTCCCAACCGGGTTGGAACGAATCTTGCAATGTGATGGGTGAGCTCATCGGTTAGAGCGAAGGGGAGCTAGCGAGATTCATGTTGTCAGTCAAAGACTGGCCCGCTCCAGCGGCACGGGCCTGGATTCTCGCTCAGCGATTCCAGAAGTTTCTGGTAGTTGGCGCCGTTGGTTTAGCGGTTAATCAGTTCATGCTGTTTGCTTTGCATGATGGCGCATCACTTCGCCTGGTAATTGCTTCCCCGGTAGCGATTCTGATTTCGATGATTGTGACGTTTACGCTTAACGAGCGGTGGACGTGGCACGATCGCGGAACGGGGCCAGTATTGAACCGAATGGGTATGTACTTCCCGATCAATCTGGTTGGGCTGGTTATCAATTTCGTGGTCCTTACAGTGCTTGTCAATCAGTTCGCTGTGTATTACCTGATCGCGAATCTCTTTGGAGCAGGCATTGCGGCAGTCTGGAATTTTCTCGTTAATCACCATGTGACATGGAGGGCGTGAACGGTCAATTCGAGTCTGCTGAGCGCCTGGTCCGCTAGAATTGAGTCCGATACGCGAAGGGCCAGTTGAGCGTGACAGTTCGTAGTCGCTTGATTGCTGCTTGAAGTCGCGTCGATTGTTCACCTAGCGCCGATCTATCGAGTTGTTTCCCTGGAAGGAACGTTCACCGATGCAGTCTTCTCCCAATGTGGTTTCGAATGGCGCCACCGATCGTCCGACAACGCTGATCATGGGAGCCGGTCCTGGCGGGCTGTGTTCGGCGTATGTGCTGAGCAAAGCTGGCGTCTCTGCGACCGTTCTGGAGCGCGCTCCATTTGTCGGAGGTCTTGCTCGGACGATCACCCGAGAAACTGAAGTTGGAGAGTTCCGTTTCGATATCGGTGGTCACCGTTGGTTTACGAAAAACGAAGAACTGAACGATATTTTCAAGGAAGTGATCGATGACGAGCTCCTGTGGGTCAACCGCATAAGCCGGATCTATTTTGATGGCCGGTATGTGGATTACCCGCTCAAGATCAGCAACGCACTTAAAGCCGTGGGGCCAGTTCTTTCCGCAAAGGCAATGGCTGATTTTGGCAGAACCAAGGCTATTGAGCGGATCAAACCTTCAGAAGTCGTGTCGATGAAGGATGCATATATCAACCAGTTTGGTCCGACACTTTACGAGCTTTTTTTCGAGCGCTATTCGGAGAAGGTGTGGGGTCTTCCTTGCGATCAGATGAGTGGCGACTGGGTGACTCAGCGTTCCAAGGGCATGTCGCTGATGACGGCGGTTAAGGACGCGGTGATCCCGTCCAAAGGTAAAGTCGTGAGCCTGATCGATGAGTTTATGTATCCGAAATATGGATTTGGGCGGTTTTCGGAGCGAATGTCGGATGCTATTACCCAAGCTGGAAATCAAATTCGACTGTCTGCTGGAGTGGAAAAGGTGCATCGCGTCGGCAATCGAGTCACTGCGGTTACCGTTGCTACGGAAAGTGGGCCAGAACGGATCGAAGCAGACAACTTCATATCGTCCATCCCGTTAACCGTCCTTGCGAAGATCGTCTAGCCGGCCGCTCCTCAGGACGTTCTAGAGGCGGCAGATTCGCTGGTATTTCGGAATGTCGTGACGGTCAACATCATGTTGAATCGGCGTCAGGTCACGCCGGACACCTGGTTGTACGTGCATGACCGGAACATCCAGTTTGGACGGTTTCACGAACCAAAGAACTGGAGTCCGTGGATGGTTCCATCGGATGACTACACATCGCTGGTTGTGGAGTATTTCTGCTCATTCGGCGACGAAATCTGGAACATGAGCGAAGAAGAGTTCGTGAGCAAGACAATTGACTGTCTCGTTGATGATCTCAGGTTCATCGATCGATCCGAGGTCATCGACGGGTTTATCGTGCGGGCTCCTCGGGCCTATCCGTCCTATGTCATCGGGTACGAGGAGCCTCTTGAGAAGATCAAGTCGTTTATCGATGAGCTGGAGAATATCCAGATCATTGGTCGATATGGAACATTCAGGTACAACAACACCGATCACTCTATTGAGACGGGGCTCCTTGCTGCGAAGAACGTGCTTGGTGAGCACCACGATCTCGATCAGGTCAACGCCGATCGCGAGTATCACGAAATGAAGCGTGTGCCGACTCCTTCAGCGTCGGCACGATAGGCGATAGTGCTGCCAATGGCAGTGGTGGAAGCGGATCAGGCGGCCGAGCTCAATCACACTTTCCGGCAGGCCAGTAACGCCTTCTTCGGTCGGGCCAGGTCCGGTTTCTGTGAGCTTGCGCCGGGGACCGATCGATTTCTCTGGCGGTTTCTAGCGGTCCTTATTGCCATCTACATTGCCAAGCAGATGTTGCTGGTGGTCATTTTCCCGCCGTTCTCAGGCCATGATGAAGTTGCACACTTTGCCTATGTGCAGACCGTTGTTCGCGAACACCGCGTACCTGAACTTCTGGTTGACGACATCCCGGACTATTTTTATCGGTATTGTCAATTCATTCTCGACTGGAGTCCCTGCGAGCCAGACAATGAGCGATGGCTGGAACAGCCATTCCGTTTCGCAGACTGGGGCGCTGCTGGCGTGTTTCCGGCCGGTGAGCAATACGCGGCGAATCATCCGCCGCTGTACTATCTGCTTGTCGCCCCTGCATTCAAGCTCACTGAAACTGCGTCCATCGAACGGCAGCAGTACGTTTTGAGAGCGCTTTCGATTCCTTTCGGGGCAATCGCTGTGTTCTTCGCTTTCGCTACGGCAATGTTGATATTTCCCGGCGACAGATTCATGGGCATTCTGGTGTCGGGCTTTGTTGCGTTTCAACCTCAAGTCTCCTACGAAGCGTCGATGGTGAATAACGATATCGCGGGTATCGCCAGCATGACTGTGGTGATCTACCTCATTGTGCGCGGAATGAAGCGGCGGTTCGGTCTGTTCGAATCCGTGGCCCTGGGGTTGGGACTTGGAGTCGCGCTCCTGATCAAGGGTAACTCTGTCGTGATCATGCCAATTATCGCGCTGGCAATGATGCTCTCGATTGGCATCCGGCGAGTTCGTGAATGGGTTGCACGGGGAGCCGTTGTTGCCGGGGTTGCCGCTGTGGTTACCGCTCCCTGGTATGCATTCCTGTGGCGAACGTATGGCAATCTGGACGGGCTGGCTCAGGTCGAGGAGTTGCAGCAACCGTGGAACAGGCCAGCAGGCGCGTTTGCCGAGCTGCTTTTCAATCGATCGTTTGTCTGGGCCCGCTGGCAAGAGACATGGGGCGCGTTTGGCTGGCGGCGAATCCAGCTCAGCCCGACGCTGCTGTGGTCTATTGCCATTCCAGTTCTTCTTGCTCTGGTCGGTTTGGCGATCTTCGCTATTCTGGCGGTGCTTGCGAGGCGCCGGGATGGCAAGCTGTGGACTCCGTCGGGATTCGTGAGACCGGACCGATTTCAGTCTCTGGCACTTCTCATTCTGCTGTTGATTGTGATCATTTCATACTTGGCGGTCATTCAGTTTGGAACGCGGTTTATATTAACCCAGGCGAGGTATCTCTTTCCTGTCGTTAGTGCTGTAGCGATTTTGCTCGCTCTTGGTCTGCGAACGATTGTGCCGTTGCGGGCAAAATCAGCATTTCAGGGGCTCGCAATCGCGTCTCTCGTGCTGCTCAACATCCTTATCTACACAAAATGGGTCGTGCCCTACTGGTATCTGACTGATTGGACCGCAATATAGCGATCGGAACACCAGTGCAATTCAACGGCCGAAACTTGTCATCGAGGGTCGCCCTGTGGGTGCTGCTTGTTCTGCCGGTCGTGTTAGTGCTTGTCGTTCCGCCCCTTCTGACCCATCTGGATAAAGGTGTCACAGAAAGCCACAGGGCATGGAATATCTGGAAAACAATGAGTCAGAATCTGCCTCAGATCGATGCTCAGTGGGTAGTTGCAACGCTTTTCTGGGTCGGGATCAGCGTGTTTCTGGTTGGCGTTGGCGTGTTGATCTGGCTGGCCCTCGATTCTCCTTCCGACACAAAATCAGTCGGAACTGCGCCAATCGCCGAAGTCACCATTAATGTGGAGCGGCTGGCGACGAACGAAACTTTCGAATGATCGGCGTGGAGCGTCCGGGTGACCGAGTCCGGAACGCCGATCAGCGAATGTGGCTGGCATGGTCAGTGGGCATCTGCCTTTTGATGTTCTGGGTTGTCTATCAGCTCGGCGGTTTCGACCTGTGGGCCACTATTCCTGGACCGGATGGGCAGGAAATGGTTGTGCCGAATACGTTTGCAACTGTTGATCATCCGTTTCATGCGACCAGAGCGGAAGTACTCAGGCGATCACTCGCAGACGGCGAGCTGCTGCGGTGGGTTGGTAATCACCAGGGTGGGTATCCCGCTGAGTTTTACCCACTGGGAGCAGCGTGGATCGAAGTCGTGGTCTGGGCGCTCCTGCTCGGAACCTTGCCTATCTTGGCGGTCCACAAGCTGGTGGTCATTGGCGTCTTCCTTTTGCCGCTGGCCGGGTTCATCTTGCTTGGCAAGATCGATCGACTGACGCTTGGGGTTGCCGGACTGGCTCTTGCCATTCATGTCTCGGTGCGGGGATGGTGGTGGTCGGGCGGATACATGGAGCTGGTCGAGTGGGGTCTGCTGACCAACGTCGCCTCGGCTGCCATCCTGCCTCTCGGCATGGGATTGGTTTGGAAAGCCTATGACGACAAATCGCCACGATTTGCAGCGGCTGCCGCCATTGTGTTGTCGGTAGCTGTCTATACCAACGTTCGATCGGTCTTCCCAATTGCGGCGCTTCTTTGCGGATTGATTCTGGCGGCAGTTTTTGCGACGGGATCCAGATGGGCCGCGTTGAAGCGCGGAATGGCCGTTTCGGGGATCACATTGGCTTTACTGGCCTCGCTGCTTGCACCCTTAGTTGGGTCGCTCCTACGTTTTGGTCATCTGTACGTCTTCGTCCACTACTCCGGGTATGACGGACTCAGGGCGTTTTTCGATTCGAGCGTCGACGCCGTCACTTGGCCGGTGTTGATCCTGGCGGTTGTCGGCGTGGTCCTTGCCTTGCGTGATCGCCGGTCTACGAGCGCGAGGTTCGTAGCGATTACGCTGATTATCTACATTGCAGGAACTGCTCTTTTGGCGAGCTCTTCGACTGTTGGAGATCTGGTGAGGCAGTTGGAGGCGACAAGGTTGATGCCGTTCCAGCGATTGCTGATGATCTACATGGCGGCATTTGCCGTCGCTCGAGTCTCTGAA
>JBGTJM010000411.1:0-4604 GCA_041745115.1 Thermomicrobiales bacterium | reverse complement strand
ATCCTGCCTGGCTCGTGCAAGCGCAGCATCGAGTTCAGATACCGTGCGGTCTCCAAAAATCATGACCGTGATGACGGCAACCTCTCGATCAGCCTCGAACTGATACTTCACCACTGGATAGGAGATTCGCTTCCTGACAACTTTGAACGTCAGCTCACTATTGCTTCCCGGCCGCTGAACCGAAAGCTCGACCTCCTCACCGGCAGGCCCCAGCAGCGCTTCAACAGCACTCTTCTCATCCATCCCCAGCGTTCGTCGACCGTCGATTGCCACGATCACATCGCCAGATCGTATGCCGGCATTCTCGGCAGGCGATCCGGGCACCGGCGCGACCACCGTGATCGCTCCATCTCCCGAATTGATCCAGATTCCGATTCCTTCGTAGCTACCGGACAGAGAATCCGCTGCCTTGGCGCTATCTTTCGGTGGCAAGTACGTCGTATGACCGTCGAGCGCAGACGTAAGTCCCTGAATCGCGCTTTCCTCCAACGCGCTCCAGAACTCCTCGGCATCCTCCGACGACTCGGGCCGCAGGTAGTACTCCTGCTCGACCAGCGCCATAACTTCGTCGAGCCGGCTGAACCCCGAACTCGTCAGTACTCCAGGTGAATCGGTCGTGAGTGATCCGACCTCCAGAGCCCGCGGGACTGCGACATCCCTCGCCAGGTTGCGCTCGAAGAGCAAGCCTGCCGCAAAAGCCACCACTGCCACGGAAACCAGCAAGCTGACGGCAATCGCAGCAAACTGCGCGAAACGAAGTCGTGAATGTGAGTCCGGTGTGTTCTGCATGATGCTCGTAGTTCCGCGATCGATCAACGTGCAACAGATTGTTGCAATGCGCTGATAATACAGGTCAAACCTGAATATTGGCTCATTGGCAATCACTTGAGAAGGCAACACAGCTACTGATGGTCGAAAATCACATTCTCGCTGTCGACATCGGCAACTCGAACGTGAAACTCGCGACTGGCCTCGCTGAGTCGGCCACATGGTCGAGCGTTATACGCGTTTCCGCCGACCAGCAGCGCACTGCCGATGAGTGGCACTCGATGCTAGCGACACTCCTTGAGCCAGCAGATCCGGCTGCAAAATCCTGGCGTGTCATTTGCTGCAGTGTCGTGCCGGCCATCTCCCTGGCATTCGAGCGCTATGTGCGCACATACCTCACGGACAACCTGCTCTTCGTCAATGCATCAGCCAACGTGGGCATCACCGTCGCCACCACGAATCCAGCCGAAACAGGCGCTGACCGGATAGTGAACGCCGCCAGCGCCTGGCACTCGGTGCGCGGTCCCGTCATCGTTGTCGATGCCGGCACGGCAACCAAGATCGACGCGGTGTCTTCCACAGGCTCCCTACTCGGTGGCGCGATTGCCCCTGGTCTCGGTCTGTCGATCGAGTCGCTCGCCCGCAGAGCGGCCCAGCTCTCTGCCGTTCCCCTTCAAACACCGACACACGTTATCGGCCCGAACACCGTTGCCGCAGTGCAATCTGGAGTAGTGCGCGGGCATATCTCGATGATCGATGGCACGGTGCGGGACATGCGGAAAGAGTTGAGTGCCGACGCCCCAGTCCTGCTCACGGGCGGTTTCTCTTCGCTTATCGCTCCAGCTATCGCCACTCCTGTCGACGTCCGTCCGAACCTCACGCTGGATGGTCTCCGCATCATTTCAGAGCTCAACTTGCCGCCCCTCTGAATGTCGATTTGAGCAGGCAGGGATCACATTCGTATAATCTTCGTGTTGATCCTGAAATTCCGGCCCGCACCTTGTTTTCGCAAGGCGCAGGTGAATCGCAATCACCGCCGGATTCGTCATACCGCCGGCCGGGCGGGCGACCAGGAAATGCGCAACTGGAGAACCAGCAGCTGGCGACGCGGCTGATCGGATTGTCGGACTTGGAAACGGGGTTGAACTGTGAACCAGTACTCTGCCGAGAACATCCGGAACATTGGGCTTTTTGCGCATGGTGGGGCCGGAAAGACTTCACTGGCAGAGGCCATGCTCTTCGCCTCTAAAGCAACAACCCGGCTCGGACGCGTCGAGGACGGCAATACGACAACTGATTTTGATCCCGATGAATCCAAACGACAGATGTCGATCAGCGTCGCGGTTGCTCCGGTTGAATGGGGCGGCAACAAGCTGAACATTGTCGACACACCCGGATACGCCGACCTTGTCGGAGAAATGGTGTCAGCCCTTTCAGTGGTCGATACCGCTTTGATCCTGCTCGATGCATCAGCCGGTGTGGAAGTCGGCACCGAAACCGCCTGGCGGCTGGCCACTGAGCGAACCGTGCCACGGATGCTGTTTATCAACAAAATGGATCGGGAAAATGCCGATTTCGAGGCTGCCCTGGCTTCGGCCGTCTCGACCTTCGGAACCTCGCTTGCTCCAGTGCACGTCCCTATCGGCAAGGAGCGAGAGTTCAAAGGTATCGTCGATTTGCTTTCGGGCAAGGCTTTTGTCTACGACGAAAACACGATTGGTGAATTCACTGAAGCCGCCGCGCCTGCTGATCTTGCCGACACACTCGAGACCTATCGACAACAACTCCTCGAGGCTGTCGCCGAGGCCGACGAGGAGCTCATGACCCGCTACCTTGATGATGAAGTGATCTCCAGCGAAGAGCTCGCGGCTGCGCTCAAGAATGCCGTGCGCCAGGGTGCTGTTGTGCCGGTGTTTTGCGGATCCGCCACATCGATGAAAGGCGTTCCGCAGGTCCTCGATAGTCTCGCCAGTCTTTCAGTTCCGGCCTCTGCAACCACCGCGGTCGTCAGCACCGGTGAGGAGAGCGGTGAGGTCACAGCGGATCCAGAGGGTCCACTTGTCGCTCGGGTATTCAAGACGATTGCCGACCCTCACGTCGGCCGGCTCTCCTATTTCCGCGTCTACTCCGGTTCGTTCAAATCGAACAGCTCTGTGTACAACCCGACATCGGAAAAGTCCGAGCGTATCGGTCAGGTTTTTTACGCCCGGGGCAAAGACCACATCAATACGGATGCCGCGATCGCTGGCGACATCGCCGCTATTGGCAAACTATCAGATACGCACACCGGCGACACCCTTCGCGGCGAAGGTAGGCCGGGAATGCTTCCGGCAATAGAATTTCCTCCGCCGTCGTACGCTGCAGCGGTGAATCCGAAGACGAAAGCGGATCTCGACAAGCTCGGTCAGGCGCTCGTCAGAATTGCTGAGGAAGACCCAACACTTCACATTGGACGAGATTCCGTTACCGGCGAAACACTCCTGTCAGGACTCGGCGAGCCTCATGTTCAGATCGCCCTCGATCGAATGACCCGGCGCTACGGCGTCAACGTCGACGCGACGCTGCCTCGTGTCCAGTACCGTGAAACGATTTCGGCGAAGGCCACGTCTGAGTACAAGCACAAAAAGCAAACTGGCGGCGCCGGCCAGTACGGACATGTCTTTCTCGACCTCGAACCGCTTACCGAGTCCGACTTCGAGTTCACTGAAAAAGTTGTCGGTGGAGCGGTGCCCAGGAACTTCTTCCCGGCCGTTGAGAAGGGAGTGCGGGAGGCCCTCGAAGCCGGTCCTCTCGCCGGCTATCCCGTGGTCAATGTGAAGGTCACGCTTTTTGATGGCAGCTACCACGATGTTGACTCGAACGAAATGGCCTTCAAACTGGCCTCCAAGGAAGCCTTCAAGAAAGGCATCCTGATGGGTAAGCCAACGCTCCTCGAACCCGTGCTGAACATCAGCGTGACGGTCCCCGAAAGCTACACCGGCGACGTGATGGGCGATTTGAACAGCAAACGGGCTCACGTTCTCGGCATGAACCCCGGCGAAAACGGCTCCACGACCATCGACGCCACTGTGCCTGCAGCTGAGGTCCAGCGCTACGCGACCGACCTGCGATCGATCACCCAGGGCCGAGGTTTCTTTTCGACCGAGTTCTCACACTACCAGCCAGTTCCGCCGAACCTCGCTGAGCACATCATGTCCGAAGCGAAGGAGCGCGAGGCGGCCGCTCATTGATGGTGCCCAGGCAAAAATCTGCTTCGTCAGCAAAGGATCAGGCAGACTCCACCGACTACGTCGTGATCTTTGACGGCGGCTCGATCGGCAACCCGGGCAAGGGCTATGGCAGCTACCTCTTGCAGAGTCCAACTGGCAGAGAAGTTCACGAGCGCGTTGAGTTTCCGGAGTTCAACGGGCCAATGACAAACAACCAGGCCGAGTACCGGACGCTCATCAAAGCGCTCCTGCACCTGATCGAGCTCCTCGGGGATCGAGTGTCGACAACGACCGTCCGAATTGAAGGCGACAGCCAGCTCGTGCTCTTTCAGCTGGAAGGCCGATGGAAAGTGAAGCACGAAGGCCTTAAGCCGTTGCACGCTGAAGCAAGTCGCCTGCTTGCGCAGTTCAGCGGATTTCGTTGCGTGTGGCACTCGCGGGAACGGTCAGTAAGCATCCTGGGACATTGACATTCAGTGGCCGTCATTCCTATACTCATGGGCCACTCGGGCGGTTAGCTCAGCTGGTTAGAGCGCCACGTTGACATCGTGGAGGTCACTGGTTCGAGTCCAGTATCGCCCACCTCGAAATGGCCATCTCCGAGAGGTGGCCATTTCTGCGTCTGGT
>JBGTJM010000410.1:0-3599 GCA_041745115.1 Thermomicrobiales bacterium | reverse complement strand
GAGCCGACTCCACCAGCCAAGACTGAAGGTGCACGCGAGCGAGCGAAAGTGCTTGTCCTCGTTCTGCTGGGGATCATCCTGACTGGCGGAGTCCTGCTTGCCACCCCGCTGACGACACAGTCAGGTGAGCGGACGCCAGTTGTCGATGCGATCTTCACCTCGACTTCGGCAGTGGCCGTGACCGGTCTGGTGACCAAAGACACCGGAACGCACTGGAACCCGTTGGGCCAGGTTGTGATTCTGGTGCTGATCCAGATCGGCGGCCTGGGATTCATGGTTGGGGCCGGATTGCTGTTCCAGATGGCGCGAGGAGGCGGCACAAGTATCCGCCAAACGCTGTTCATGCACGATGGTTCTGCAAGCCTGACGCTGCGTCAAGCGGCTTCGCTGGCGCGACAGATTGCGATCTTCACATTTGTCGTTGAAGCGGTCGGCTGGGTACTTCTGACTCTCGCTTTCTCCAGAGACATGGGAGTTGGGCAGGCGGCCTGGCATGGACTCTTTCATACGGTCTCGGCATTTTGCAATGCTGGTTTTGATCTTCAGGGCAACTTTCAGTCGCTGACGGCATATGACAACTCGATCCTGATGAATGTGACCGTCATCGTGATGGTGCAGGCTGGGGCACTCTCTTTTCTTGTAGCCAACGACCTTTGGAGAGTCATCTCCACACGGTGGGGAAGCGGGCCGAGAGCGCGGCTGCAAATCGACTCCAAGATCATTCTGACAGGCAACCTCGTGTTACTTGGTGTTGGGATTCTGTCCATGCTGCTCTTCGAATGGAATGGGCTGCTGGCCGGACGGAACGTCGGTCAACGGCTCATGGGAGCAACGTTTCAGTCGGCTGCTGCGAGAACCGCCGGATTCAGCACGGTGGCATGGGATGAGGCCAACTCCGTGACCGAGTTTGTGTGGCTGGCGCTGATGATGATTGGCGGTGCGAGTGGGTCAACGGCGGGCGGGGTGAAGATCGCCACGGTTGCAGTCATCCTGATTGCTGTGATTTCGGCATTTCGCGGAGAAACTGAAGCCGATGTCTTTCATCGCCGGATACCGGCGCCGGTCGTGATGCGAGCGATGGCGGTAATCGCATTTTTTCTGGCGCTTCATTTTACTGGCACGCTGCTGCTGGCGTCGTCAGAAGTCTTCATTGGTGGCGCGGACCAGAATTTCATCAAGCTGTTGTTCGAAACGATGAGTGCCCTGGCAACAGTGGGACTTTCGACAGGAATAACTCCCGACCTCACCGACTCGGGCAAGGCTGTGCTGTGCGTCATGATGTTCGTCGGCAGGCTCGGGCCACTGACTCTGGCGTATGCGCTGCAAATGAAATCGCATCAGCATCGCTACCGCTACCCTGTGGGAGAAGTTCGGATCGGTTGATCGACCTGGGGGAGACCAATGCGCGGCTGAACCCCGTTTGGGTGATCGAAAACAGAAGTCCTGATAGGGTCTTGTGATAGGATTCACGAAGTGGAATCAGGCGTCCGCACTATGGGATTTTGAAGGTACGAAGTGCGCACAGCCGGATCGGATTGCAGCGACTCGCCGGATGTTCGCGGTGGGCCAGTTGGAGTAAAGATCAGTGGAGATTGCTGGCCAGAACTGGCTGATTATCGGTCTCATGAGCGGCGCAGCAATCGCTATGGGCCTGACACTTCTGATCCTGAACCTGATCATCGGTCCCTCGAAACCTTCAGAGGCGAAGTCAGCACCATACGAAAGCGGCGTGCCGGATGTGAGTCCGGTGAAGAGTCGCTTCACCCCGCGTTTTTACATGGTTGCCATGCTTTTTGTGGTGTTCGATATCGAGGCTGTCTTTATCTTTCCATGGGCTGTGTCGTTTGACGCGCTGGGCCGGTACGGGTTTGTTGCGATGCTGGTCTTCATCCTGCTTCTTCTGGAGGGGTATGTGTATGCCTGGAAGAAGGGAGCGCTTGAATGGGTTTAATCGACGACCGATTCGACAAGAACATTTTTGTCACGTCACTTGATTTTGTTTTCAACTGGGCGCGGAGATCGTCGCTCTGGTGGTTGCAGTTTGGCCTTGCCTGCTGCGCGATCGAAATGATCTCGGCATCGATGAGCCGATTTGACCTCGCGGAGCGCTTTGGGATGCTCTATCGCGCGTCGCCGAGACAGGCTGATCTGATGATCGTGGCTGGAACGGTCACCAAGAAGATGGCGCCCGTGGTTCGGACGCTTTACGATCAGATGCCAGAGCCAAAGTGGGTTGTATCGATGGGATCCTGCGCGAATGTCGGAGGACCGTTCGATACCTACGCAGTGGTGCAGGGAGTCGATCAGGTTGTGCCCGTCGACGTCTACGTACCTGGCTGCCCACCGACGCCAGAAGCGCTCTACTTCGGCATCCTGGAGTTGCAGAATAAGGTGATCAAGTACGAAACCATGGCCAAGAAGCAGGGAGCACTTGCGGCGGATCGGGCGCGGCTGGCGGATCGCCAGGACGCGATGACGACGATTCGCGCTTAGGCTGGCTGGCCGCGAGGGAGTCTTTTCAGTGACTGACACTTCAGAGGATCAGGTCGAGACGGCGGTTGAAGAGTTGGCGCCACCTGCTGATCCGTGGGCTCGGAATCTGTATTTCGATGACAACGTCGACTGGCACCCAGCCGTCTGGAATCTTCGAGAACAGTTTGGTCCTGCCGTACTCGATGTTGTGCGTTTTCGGGACGAAACGACCATCCATGTTGACGCGCCGCTGCTGCTGGATGTTTGCCAGTATCTGAACGATCACAAGCAGCTTGGATTCACTGTGCTCACGGATATCACTGCGGTCGACATGCTGCGATTGCGGACCTTGCTCCGATTTGACGTGGTGGTATTGCTGTATTCCCTGAGGAACCGGGTGAGGCTGCGGATCAAGGCTGGCGTCGATGATGGACAACCCGTTCCGTCTCTGGTGCCGATCTGGAAAGGCGCCGACTGGCTGGAGCGCGAGACCTACGACATGTTCGGGATTGTGTTCGAAGGGCATCCGAACCTGAAGCGGATGCTGTTGCCCGATGACTGGGACGAGGGTCATCCATTGCGGAAGGACTATCCGCTGCGGGGCTGGAAGGAATATCCAACCTACAACACTGAGCGGATGGTGCCCAGGACGCGGACACGATGGACAGGAAGGGGGGTCTAGGCGTGATGATGAGCAGCTCAGTTGCGAATCAGCAGACTCCTGAAGCCATGGTGGATTTCGCGGAGGACTATCCCGTAACCGGGACCTATTCGGTGACTGATGAGGTCGCTGTCAATGACACCGAGCGACAACTCGTTCTGAACATGGGGCCACAGCACCCAAGCACACACGGGGTGATGCGGGTGCTGCTGCACCTCGATGGCGAGGTCGTGACGAAGTGCGACCCAATCATCGGCTATCTGCATCGAGGCGTGGAAAAGCTGGGCGAGTCGCATCGCTATGCTCAGGTGATTCCGTGGACCGACCGCACCGATTATGTTGCGGCTCCAATGAACAACCTCGGATGCGTGCTCGCATTTGAGAAGCTGTGCGGCGTTGAGGCTCCGGAGCGGGCGCAATACTGGCGTGTGATCATGTCCGAGCTGAGCCGAATTGCCTCGCATCT
>JBGTJM010000409.1:0-2057 GCA_041745115.1 Thermomicrobiales bacterium | reverse complement strand
TCGATGTTCGCAATGACAATCGTTTGGTGCCCACTGATATCAATGCTGGGGGAAACCTTCCAGCCCTGACCCAGCTCGCGAGCGGCCACCGCACCAGTCCCTTCGATCGCCTGACCTCCACCTCCGCGGGAACCGGTCGGATTCTCAGCACTGATCGACCTGCTCTCTGCGTCCGAAAGACGTGAAAGATTCCCCAGACTCATCCCCAGGCCGTTGAATGCGCCCATACCTCACCCCTCACTTGACTACCTGCCGTCCGCCGCCGGCCTCGCCGTTCCATGGCCCTGATCGAGCCTGGGGCAGCCCGGTGCGTCTTCCTGATATGGCGACACATCCTCTCGGCGATTCGGTCCCGCTCATCGGCCACGCTCCATAAGCGTCACAGAAGCCGCCTGATCAAGGCGCGCGTCTTCAGCGAGAATAAACTGGCCATCGCCGCCGACTGGCGCTCAAAGAGGTCAATCGTCGTCTCTGGCTCTGTGGAACGATATCTGAATCCGGAGCTTCGTACTGGGACGAGATCAAGGGAAACATGATGGACACGAACTGGGCGACAATGGATCCAGACGGACTCCTCGAAGGAGCAATTTCCCCCGCGCCGTTGCCCCGCGTGCTGATCCTCACGCCAGTCAAGGATGCGGCAAGATTTCTGCCGAACTATTTCAGCATGTTGAAATCCCTTTCGTATCCGCACTCCTTGATCTCGATTGGCCTGCTTGAGAGCGACAGTCAGGACGAGACATTCGCCACTGCAAGCGAAGCCACTTCTCAGTTGGCATCCAGCCTTCGTAGGGCCCGCGTGTGGAAACATGATTTTGGCTATCGCATCCCGGTCGATACGCCCAGATGGGAGTTCACGATTCAGCCCCAACGCAGATCCGTTTTGGCGCGGAGCCGCAATCAGCTGCTCTTTCGCGCTCTCGACGACGAAGACTGGGTTCTCTGGCTCGACGTTGATGTGATCGAATATCCGAGCGACCTTATTGAGCGGCTGCTGGCGACACACCGCGAGATCGTCCAGCCACATTGCGTTCGGGAATACGGTGGAGCGACGTTCGACCTCAACGCCTGGCGCGATCGGGGCCGGCTGCGTCTTCAGGACTTGAGATCAGAGGGCACCTTCGCCGAGCTGCACGCGGTCGGCGGCACCGCTCTCTGGATCAAGGCAGACATCCACCGCGATGGCTTGATATTCCCGTCATTTCCCTACGGAAAACGAAACCCTTACCTCCGTCAGGCGCGTGGAGAGCTCGAAACCGAAGGGCTCGGCATGATGGCCCTCGATATGGGGTACAAACTCTGGGGTATGCCACATCTTGAAGTCCTCCATCATCCCGACTAACCCGAATACTGATCGGGATTTGTTCGCTGCTTGCCACCAACGGCAGGACATCGCGCTTCAACTGGCGCGCGAGACGAATCCGCCCGCCTGGTCGGGCGCAGGGATCGTCATTGTTGCGGGAGGGGGCCGGTGCTATGTCAACGCATTCGTTGGGCTCTCTATCTTGCGTGACGATGTCGGCTGTACATTGCCGATTCAGGTCTGGTATCTGGGACCCGACGAGATGTCGGATCACATGGCTGACCTGCTCGAGCCATTCGACGTTGAGCTCGTTGATGCGTTCGAGGTCCGTCGCCGGTTTCCGATGCGCCTGCTCGGTGGCTGGGAGGCGAAGATCTTTGCGATCCTTCACTCGCCGTTCAAACACGTAATGCTGATCGATACTGACAACATGGCACTCGTCGATCCGGCACAAATGTTCGAATGGCCCGAATATTCACAATCCGGGGCGATCTTCTGGCCAGATATCCAGAGCCTTCCTCCCCGATCACCAGCCTGGGCGCTTTGCCGGGCCACATATCGGCACGAACCCGAAGTCGAAAGCGGTCAAATCGTCGTTGACAAGGAACGTTGCTGGCTACCATTGCAGCTCACTCGCCATTTCAATGAGTGGTCTGATATCTATTACCGCCACTTCCTCGGGGATAAAGAAACCTACCACCTCGCATGGCGTCAGCTTGAGGTCGACTACGCGATGCCGGCCACGTTGCCCACG
>JBGTJM010000408.1:0-5685 GCA_041745115.1 Thermomicrobiales bacterium | reverse complement strand
TGCGCCGGGTTGGGATTACGGCTCGAAAGCCGACCGGTAACCAGCCGGAGGCAGGGCTACGCGCTGCCCAGGCCCGCTCACCTACCTCGGAGTGCCGCTTACCTATCATAGTAGCACACTAGTTCTATTTATGTCAGTAGTACACGCTACATATTTGACGATTGATTCTGACCGGTCGTGACCGGAGGTCCTCCGAGGGGCTGAGTTAGGCGCAGCGCTGCTGTCTGAACTCTCGTGTAGAATCAGTGACATCATGTTTCAGTAATTGTCATCTGGCGGATTTCGAGCAAGCTCTCGACCGAAGGATACGATGCCAACTATCTACGACAACCTTCAGAGCAAGCTGCTCGACGAGTTGCAAAAGCGGCTGGACGAAGCAACCCGGGCTGATTTCTCGGTCGGGTATTTCAACCTGCGTGGATGGCGGGGACTAGCTGAACAGATCGACCGGCTGCCGGACTCGAGCGATGTTGCATGCCGGCTCCTGGTGGGAATGAACGAAGGGCCGAGCGATACGGTTCGGAGGCAATACCGACTGACAGAGTCGCACGAGCTTATGGATAACCGGACCGCCCGGCGGCTGCGGGAGGGAATGGCAGAGGAATTCCAAAGACAACTGATGGTCGGGGCACCGTCGAATGCTGACGAGGCGACATTGCGGAGGCTGAAGCATCAGCTTAAAGCGAAGAAAGTCCGGGTGAAGCTTTTTCTGGCTCATCCGCTCCACGCAAAGCTCTATCTGGTGCACCGTGACGACGATGTGACGCCGATTGTGGGATTCGTGGGAAGCAGCAATCTCACATTTGCGGGTTTGAGCAAACAGGGTGAACTGAATGTCGATGTGGTGGAAAAAGATGCCACGCAGAAGCTGCAGCGCTGGTTCGAGGAGCGGTGGAACGACCAATGGTGCGTCGACATCACGAACGAACTCGCTGAGATTATCGAGGATAGTTGGGCACGTGAGGAGATTCTCTCGCCATATTTGATCTATCTGAAGATCGCCTATCACCTCTCGGAGGATGCGCGGGCGGGGCTGACAGAGTTCAAGCTGCCGAAGGAACTCGAAGAGAAGCTCTTCGATTTTCAGAAGGCGGCGGTGAAGATCGCTGCGCATCACATGAACCGGCGGGATGGCGTGATGCTGGGCGACGTGGTGGGCCTTGGCAAGACTCTGATGGCAACGGCCGTGGCCCGGATATTTCAGGAAGACCATGGCACCGAGACCCTGATCATCTGTCCAAAGAATCTGGAAACGATGTGGCAGCAGTATGTGGAGGAATACCGGCTACTGGCTCGAGTGTTGCCCTCGTCCGAAGTGCTGACGCGGTTGCCCGATTTGCGCAGGTACCGGGTGGTGCTGATCGACGAAAGCCACAATCTGCGGAACCGCGAAGGCAAGCGGTACCGGGCGATCGCCGAATACATCCGGGCGAATGACAGCAAGTGCATTCTGCTGTCAGCGACGCCATATAACAAGGAATATCTCGATCTCTCGGCGCAACTGGCGCTTTTCATCGATGACGACGAAGAGATCGCGGTACGGCCAGACGCCCTGATACGGGAGATGACCGAGACCAGGTTTGTGGCGACGCATCAGTGCAAGTTGAAGAGCCTGAAGGCATTCGAAAAGAGTTTCTACGCAGATGACTGGCGAACATTGATGAGCCGGTATCTCGTGCGCAGGACTCGGAGTTTTATCCAGCAGAACTATGCGGAAATTGCAGAGGATGGTCGATCGTTCCTGGCGATGCCAGATGGCGGCCGGTACTACTTCCCGAAGCGGGTACCGAGGACCGTCAAATTCGCGCTGGACGAGTCCGATCCGAACGACCAGTACGCCCGAATGTTTGCGCCAGAGACTGAAGCGGCAATCGACCGGTTGCGGTTGCCGCGTTACGGGCTGGGGAATTACGCGAGCGAAGACGCGGAGCGGTTGGCGAGTGCTGCAGAGCGCGAACAGCTGGCGGGCCTGGCGCGAGCCGGGCAACGGTTGATTGGGTTCAGCCGGACCAATCTATTCAAACGAATGGAGAGCAGTGGCGAGGTCTTCCTTCAATCAGTCGATAGTCATATTCTGCGGAACCACGTCTACCTGTATGCCATCGAACAGGGTCTGCCGTTGCCGATTGGAACACTGGACCGGGCGCGGCTGGATACCAGGCACTTCGACGAGGATGTCGATGCCTTGCCCGGAGACGCCAACGATGACGACGACGACGACACCGGAGTTGCCCGCAAGGGCGGGACCAAGAACGAGCAGGAATACGAGTGGGAAGCCCAGCGGACGTACGAGGAGTACCGGCAGTCGTACCAGAAGCGCTTCAAATGGTTGCGTTCCGAACTCTTCGATGACTCACTGAGGGAGGACCTGCTGCACGACGCCGGTGTACTAGTGCGAATCCAGGAGCGAGCCGGATCGTGGGACCCGCAGCGTGACGCCAAACTGAATGCGCTGGAGGATCTGATCAGCAAACATCATCCCGATGAAAAGGTGCTGGTCTTTTCGCAGTTTGCTGACACTGTGAACTATCTGACCGAGCAGTTGAAAGAACGGGCCTTGACGGCGATCGAGGGCGTTTCCGGCAACTCTGCCGATCCCACGGCATTGGCGTGGAGGTTCAGTCCGGTAAGCAACGAACGGCAGCAATTTGCCCGGAAAGAGGGCGAACTGAGAGTGCTGATCGCCACGGATGTGCTCAGCGAAGGACAGAATCTGCAGGACGCGGCGATTGTGGTCAATTTTGATTTGCCGTGGGCGATTGTTCGATTGATTCAGCGGGCGGGACGTGTCGACCGGCTGGGTCAGGAGCATCCGGAGATTCTGTGCTATTCGTTCCTGCCTGCGGAAGGAATCGAGCGGATCATCAAACTGCGGGATCGGGTGAAGCGGCGCTTGCGGGAGAACCACGAGGTCGTGGGCGCCGATGAGATCTTTTTCGAGGGTGATGAAGAGACCAGACCATTTGTGGATTTGTACAACGAAAATGCTGGTGTGCTGGATGGCGAGGATGACACCGAGGTCGATATGGCTTCCTATGCGTATCAGATCTGGAAGAACGCGCAGGACAATCACCCTGAGCTGACCAGACGCGTGGAGCGATTGCCGAACGTGGTGTTTGCGACCAGGCACCATGTTGGCTCGCCTGACGATCCGGAGGGAGTGCTGGTTTATGCGCGAACGCCGGATGGAAATGACTCGCTCGCGCGAACCGATTCCGCGGGAAATACCGTGACGGAGTCGCCACTGGAGATTCTGAACATGGCAGCCTGCTCATTCGGCACACTGGGGATGGTGAGAGACGAGCGGCATCACGATCTGGTGAAACGGGGAGTGGAGCATCTGATCCGGAACGAGTGGATGACCGGGGGACAGCTGGGCAAGCCGCGGGGAGCGAGATACCGAACCTACGAGCGGCTCGCAGCCTATCTGAAAGCGGAGAAGGCCGGAGTGGAGCGGATGGGAATGCACTCGATGCTTGGACCGGACCTGGGGAAACTGGACAAGGCGATCGAATCGATCTACCGGGCGCCATTGAGAAGCGGGGCTACAGAATCGCTGAACCGGCTGCTGAGAACGGGCGCACAGGACGAGCAACTGGCCCAGCATGTGATTGCCCTGTGGGAGGAGGACAAGCTCGTCGTGGGAGAGGATGAGGAACCGGATATGGAGCCGACCATCCTCTGCTCGATGGGGTTATTTGGTGGATAGGATACGCAAATGAGCATCGAAACCGGGGCGAACCGAATCAGACTTCAGAATTTTCAGTTTCGGGAGCTGTTCGTCTCTGGGCTAGGCTGGGACAATCCGCCGTTCGGCAGGCTCGTGGTGCACGAAGGCGAAGACGAGTTTGGCTTCGGGCGGGTTGCGGAAAAGCATGGCGTGCAAGTGCTCGAAGGTGGCTGGGGTGCTGACGGCTCGATCCCTCTTTATCCGAAACGACGAAAGATTCAGCGGAAAATTGCCGAGCAGGTGCACGAGCACCTGATCATCTTTACCGACCGCGACCGAACGAAGCAAATCTGGCACTGGATCAAGCGGCAGCCAGGCCGGCCGACGCGGGCGAGGGAGCGCCACTTCGCAGCAGGTCAATCGGGGGAGCCGATATTGCAGGCTCTGCAATCGATCCGGTTTACGCTGGACGAAGAGCAGGAACTGACGATTACCGGCGTGACCGAGAAGCTGGAGAAGGCGTTCGACAAGGACAAGGTCACCAAGAAGTTCTACGAGCGATTCAAGACGGAGCATGAATCGTTCCGGGATTTTGTGGATGGTATCGAGGAGCAGGGCGACCGGTCCTGGTATGCGTCGCTGATGCTGAACCGGTTGATGTTCATCTATTTTTTTCAGCAGCAGGGGTTTTTGAATAATGACCGGCAGTACCTTCAAACCAAGCTGAGAGAGGTTCAGCGAGAGCGAGGTACTGACAAGTTCCACGGCTTTTACCGGCTCTTCCTGCGGCGGCTGTTCCACGAGGGACTTGGACGACCGGCGGACGAGCGAGATCCCGGACTGGGTGCGTTGATTGGGGATGTGCCGTATCTGAACGGCGGAATCTTCGATGTGCATCAGCTGGAAGAGCAGTATCCGGAGGTCGACATCCCGGACAAGGCGTTCGAGCGGCTGTTCGCGTTTTTCGATGCCTACAAGTGGCACCTGGACGAGCGACCGATTGCCAAGGGCGACGAGATCAACCCGGATGTGCTGGGGTACATCTTCGAAAAGTACATCAACCAGAAGGAACTGGGGGCGTACTACACCAAAGAGGACATTACCGAATACATCGGCAAGAACACGATCATCCCGTTTCTGTTCGATGCGGCGAAGAAGGATGTGGCGAACGCGTTCAAGCCGGAGAGCTACGTGTGGCTGCTGTTGCAGGAAAACCCGGACGACTATATCTACGATGCAGTGGAAAAGGGTGTCGAACTGCCGCTGCCGGCAGAGATCGAGGCTGGTGTCGATGACGTTTCGAAGCGGGGTGGATGGAACCGGCCTGCTGCCGCCGAGTATGCGTTGCCAACCGAAACCTGGCGGGAGCATGTGGCGCGACGGCAGCGACACGGCGAAATCTGGCACAAGATCGTCGATGGCGAGATCACCGAGATCAATGACCTGATCACGCTGAATCTGGATATTCGGCGGTTTGCCGAAGATGTGATCCGCAATGCGGAGGGTCCGGAGGTGGTGCGGGCGCTCCACAAGGCGATCGAGAAGATCAGCGTGCTCGATCCGACCTGCGGATCGGGGGCGTTTCTATTCGCGGCGCTGAACATTCTTGAGCCGCTGTACGAGGCGTGCCTGGACCGCATGCAGGAATTCGTGGAAAGCCTTGCGTTCGAACAGCCGAAGCCGCATCCGGAGAAGTTCCGGGACTTCCGGGCAACACTGGCTCGGGTCGACGCGCACCCGAACCGGAGTTACTACATCCTGAAGCAGATCGTGCTGAACAACCTGTACGGGGTGGACATCGTCGAAGAGGCGGTGGAAATCTGCAAGCTGCGGTTGTTCCTGAAGCTGGTGGCGCAGCTGGAGAGCAAGGATCAGATCGAGCCGCTGCCGGATATCGACTTCAATATCCGCTGCGGCAACACGCTTGTCGGGTTTGCGCGGCGGGAGGATGTCGAGCAGTCGCTGGTTAAGGGAAGGCAGCGGACGCTCGATCTCGACGGCGAGATCGAGCGGCA
>JBGTJM010000407.1:0-4995 GCA_041745115.1 Thermomicrobiales bacterium | reverse complement strand
CATCGTTTGCGAGGTGTTGCGGTCCAATCCTGATGCGGCGATCTCGTTGCCAACTGGAAGCACGCCACTGGGAATGTTCAATATCCTGATCGATCGAAGTCGTTTGGGGACGGTTGACCTTTCACGATTTCAGCTGTTCTGTCTGGACGAATATGTGGGCGTATCAGCGGAAGACCCGAACACGCTGACCGCCTGGCTGATGCTGACGTTTATTGTGCCGGCAGGGATTCCCATCGACCATGTTCACACGTTGCCGGTGACCGATCCTGATCCCGATTTGGCAGCGCGGAAGTACGAGGCGAAGATCGACGCGGCGGGTGGGCTGCAGCTTGCCGTTCTCGGACTGGGAGGCAATGGGCATATTGCATACAACGAACCCGGGTCCGGTGCGGATTCTCGCACTCGCGTTCTGGAGCTCACGCAGGAGTCGGTCGATCAGGCTGCCGGGTATTTTGGTGGTGCGAAGGTTCCAACGCTGGCGATGACTGTGGGAGTTGGCACGATTCTCGAGGCGGACAAGCTCGTCCTGATTGTTTCTGGTGAAGCCAAGCAGGAGATCCTGAACGCTTCGTTGCGCGGTCCGATGACGGACCAGGTGCCGGCCTCCTGGCTGCAGATGGCCGGCGAACGACTAACCGTGATTGCCGACCGAGCCGCTGCTGCAGGATTGTCCTAAGCAGGAGTCGGCGCCACGCCGAAGTCGGAGAGTACCTGCTCCAGGCTCTTCAGCACTTGCTGGTGGGTGACACGATCGACGCTCATCACGATACCGTCCCGATTGCGTGGAAGTGGCTTGTTGTACTGGTGCAACCGTCCAAAGAGATCGGTTGTTGCACCACCGGCTTCTGAAACGATGAGATCCGGGGCCGCGAAATCCCACTCCCACGCGTAGATTGCGTTTCCACCGACATGCACGCCGATCAGAACGTCCGCAACCTGTTGTTCGGGTACGAATCTTCGGACCGTAATGCCGAGGTTGGATGTCGCTAGCTCGGCGGGCTGAATCAAGGAAACCATTCGATCCAGCAACGGCAGATTGGCTGGAGCCCCCAGCCATGTGGACGTAACTACTCTTGAAGGCGTTGCTCCAGAGACCGCGGCGAATCTGAGGGGGCGGCGTTCTCCGTCCTTCTGGATCATAGCGCCTCCGCCAGCAACTGCCGAGATGAGAAGGTTCTCAGTTGGTTGGTAGACGACCGATACGACAGGCCGGCTGCCAACGATAAGTGCGATCAGCACTTCGAAGTCACCGGTTCTTTCGATAAACTGGTTCGTTCCATCGATAGGATCGACGATCCAGCATCGCTCGGACTGAAGGCGCTGGCTGTCATCGGCCCCTTCTTCCGTCAGCAGGGGGTCGGAGGGGAAGGCCATCTGAAGCGTTTCGCGAATAATGTGATCTGCTGCGAGGTCAGCGTCGGTAACCAAGGAACCGTCTGCCTTCTCATGCACCTCTGCTGACTGCCTGGAGTAGAAGTCCAGGATTTTTTCGCCCGCCCTGAGCGCTGCAGTCTCTGCGACCTGCAGCTCACGGGCGTACCGTTCTGGTTCGGACATTCCTGCGTTTCTCCTTGCCGACTGGTGACGTCTGGCGATTATCGAGGGTCACTATACGCCCAGCGGTTTGGAAAGGGCTCTGATGATGGATGCACCCGGTACACTTTTCGATCATGAGTGATCAGAAAAACGTCGAGGACCCGATTCAAACGAAACCGGATCCCTTTACTCCGGAACTGAATGAGGCGCAACACCGGGTCGTGACGTTTCCATCGCTCGAGCGGCATCTGCTGGTGATTGCACCGCCCGGAAGTGGCAAGACCCTGACTATTACCCATCGGATCGCTCACTTGCTGGCGAACGAGCTGGCCCAGCCAGAGCAGATTCTGGCGCTGACGTTTACGGCACGGGCGGCCAATGAGCTGGTTTCGCGGCTTGGCACGATGTCGCTGCACGGAGTCGCCGCCCGGACATTTCATGGACACTGCTCGACGGTTTTGCGGGCGAACTCGAAGGCGGCCGGGTTTGCCGACCCGTTCGCTGTCTGGACTGGCGATCAGCAGGCGCAACGCGTGCGTGAGGCATCGCTGGCTGCTGGTCTGGCAATCATCAAGCAGTACCAAGTCAGCCGACTGGTGAGTGCGCTGAGCAGCTGGAAGTGCGAACGGGTGCATATCGCTGAAGCTGCCAAAGAGTCTGAGCTCTCGATCGATCAGTTCGAGGCATTCGTCGAGTTGTATCGGCGGATTCAGATGGACGAAAATGCTGTCGACTTCGATGATCTGATCATCCGAACAACGGAGCTGATCTGGACCGATTCCGAGATTGCGCAAGCGACTCATTCGAAAACCCGATTTGTCTTCGTGGACGAGTTTCAGGATGTCTCGCCAGAGCAACTGAAGCTGCTCTGGGCGCTTGCCCCCCCAGCCCTTGCTGGTCGTCAGGTTATGGCTGTGGCCGACGGCAATCAGGCGATTTTCGCGTTTCGAGGAGCCGATCCAGAAAAGATGCTGCGCGAATACGAGCAGTTGTACAGACCAGTGAGGATTGCCTTATCACAGAACCGGCGATCAGTTGGAAGCATTGTGGAGGCTGCGCAAGCGCTGATGCAGGCTGTCGGAAGCAACGAGGAGAGTGAAGCGTTTCGGGAGCACGGGCTCCAGATCGATGCTTTCTGGAAGCGAACTGATTCAGATGAAGCGGAGCTGGTGGCCAGTCTGGTAGAGCGTGCGGTTCAGCACGGGCGGCGATACGGGGACATCGCCGTACTCTATCGGCGCCACAAACGCGCGGACCTGATCGAAAGCGCTCTGTTGAGTCGCGGAATCCCGGTGCGACGCTTTCAGCAGGCCCGATTCTACGACCACGCAGATGTGCAGGAGACGATTCGGTGCTTCGAGCTGGTGGCGTCGAATCGGGACAGGAGCTTCGTGAATGCGGTGAACTGGCCCCGGTTTCTGGTTGATGAACTGAGTATGATCGCGCTGCGCCGGTCCGCCGAGGTGAACGGAGTTGGCCTCGCTGAGCTGGCGGCGCGAGAAGATTTGCTGCGATCATGCGCCAGCCCATTGACCTCGACAACCGTTCGACGATTTTTTCAGAATGTGGTGGAGCCTGTGCGAGCGATGAACGCCGCAGATCCCGGGGTGGCCATCGAATCCATTCTGGATCGACTCGAGCGGCGCCGGAATCCTATTTCAGCCGGAGAGCGGGCTAACTTTCGGGCAACACTGGATGAGCTTGGGCGAGGTCTGGAGCCGATTGCCGAATCGATCGGTCTGGCGCTGCGAGCATCGCGGCCGATTCGGGTTTTGCGGGACGATGGATTTGATGCTGTTCATGCGGCTGAGCTTCTGGCGTTGGGTCTTCGGTCGTATTTCGATGCAGACGTGAGCGTCGAAGCGGGGAACATCTCGGCGCGCGACAGCGACAATGAGATGCAGCTTCACGTGAGCGCGATCGACGACGAGCTTGGTGTGTTTCCACTGACTGCGAGGGCATACCGATTGGTGCAGCTTCTGCTGATGCGACATGAACACCTTCATCGTGGCCGCTTCGTCGTTTACGACCTGGAGACTACCTCCAACCGGCAGGATATGGCCGAGATCCTCGACATTGCGGCTGTTGTCGTAGAGAACGGCAAGCTGACTGGCGAGACATTCCATAGTCTTGTGAGACCGTCGAGTCCGAATGTGATGACCGCTGATGCGTTCAACGTGCATGGCCTTCGGTGGGAGGAAGTGTCGAATGCACCGATGCCCGTGGACGTCTTGCAGCGGTTTACCGAGTTTGTGGACGGGGCGACTCTGGCGGGCCACAACATTCAACAGTTTGATGGACAAGTACTCGGGCATTGTCTGGAGCGTGCCGGACTGGCGCGAATCGAGCAACCGGTTCTCGACACGCTGCTGCTGGCCAGGCGCCTGAGACCAGGGTTGCCGAATGCGCTGGATGATTTGCTGACTCCCGATGAGAAGGCAAGGCGGGGTCAGCATGGAGCGCTCGTCGATGCCGAGCTGACGAGTGCGGTCTTGCTGAGACTGATGGACATGCTCAAGCGAGATAGGGAAATCGATGTGTTTTCAGATGCGTTGCCAGTTGTAGCGGAGAGTATATGCCGCAAACCAGGCTCCCGGAGCGCTGACTGCGAGCTGCTGCGCGACTGCGGGGTACGCGGATTGGCAATAGCTGGAGAATCCGGGCCAAGAGACCTGGGACTCGACGTAGACGAGTTGCTTTCGGTCCTGGCCCTTGCAGAAACCGTATCGATTGCTCATGAGTCATGGCAGAAGCTCAGGACTGGATGGAAATCGGTGGTGTATTCCTTCCGGGCGACCGCTGGTGAGCTTTCACTGGAGGCATTTATGGACCTGGTGGCTCTTGCAACTCCCAGCGATCTCGAGGCTGGTGATACTGATCGGGTCTCGCTGATGACGGTCTATAGCGCCAAAGGACATGAGTGGCCCGTTGTGTTTCTGATTGGACTCGAAGACGACCAGTACCCCTATTCGAGCAGCACACGGTCAGGTGAAGTCGAGGAGGGACGCCGGTCGCTTTACGTGGGAATGACACGGGCGACCGATCGTCTGATTCTCAGCCTGGCATCGACGGTCGGGGGAAAACGGCGCGAGCCGTCACGGTTCTTGCCCGATCTCGGCGAATCTGTCATTTGGCATGGAGGACTGATCGGCAAGCATGACTGACGATCTGAAGAACGTCACTGCCGTCGGAGGGGTTGTGACCGGACCCGAGGGTATCGTGCTGGTTCGGATGACCTACGGGCCAACGAAAGGCCGGTTCATGCTGCCTGGGGGCATTGTCGATCCCGGTGAGACTCTCGATGGCGCGATTGTTCGTGAAGTGAGGGAGGAAACAGGTCTGATCGCGGTGCCACGTGGCGTTTGCGGGATTCGCACCAGATTCGATGAGCGGCGAAACGATACCTACATCATTTTCTGGCTCGATGTCGTTGACGGGGAGCCGCGAAGCGATGGGAGG
>JBGTJM010000406.1:0-3328 GCA_041745115.1 Thermomicrobiales bacterium | reverse complement strand
GGCGGTGAGGCGGAAGCTATCTGCCAGCTCGGCAGCACGACTACTGTCCCTATACAGGATGGCTGCAGCCGCCTCAGGTGACATGACCGAGAAAATCGCGCGTTCCTGAATCAGGACCGTATCGGCAACAGACAGCGCGAGAGCGCCACCGCTGCCTCCTTCGCCTATGACAACGGCGAGAGTCGGTGTCGCCAGTTCTGTGGCAAGGGCGATGGTTTCGGCGATGGCAATGGAGAGTCCCGAACGTTCGGACTCGATGCCTGGGAATGCGCCGGGTGTATCGACAAAACTGACGAAGGGCAATTGGAGCTGTTCAGCCAGCCGCATTGCTCGCTGGACCTTTCTGTAGCCAGAGGGCAGCGGGCGACCGAAGCGCCTGAATTCGCGATCTTCACCGTGGCCCCTTTCGAAACCGGCAAAGACGAGCGGGATTCCGTGAAGTGACGCGAGTCCGGCGACAATCGCTGGATCGTCGTGCCCTTGCCGGTCGCCGTGTAGCTCGAATCGACTCTCGAAGAGGAGTGGCAGGTAGTCGAGCGTTGTGGGACGCAGGTCGGAGCGGACTTCCTGCACCCGATCCCATGGAGGTGTGGTGACAGGGGCTGGTTCGGCTTTAGCCTTACGTTTTCCGTTCTCTGCTTGTGCTGATCCTCCCGGCGAAGTTGCCTGCAGAATGCTGGAAAGACGATTGCGAAGGTCGGGTCTGGATACGATCTCATCGACCAACCCATGCCGAAGCTGGAACTCGGCGGAGTGCGAATTTGGGGGGAGTGGCTCGCCGATGACTTCTTCGACCACTCTTGGTCCGGCGAAACCGATCAGAGCGTCGGGTTCAGCGAGAATGATATCGGCCAAGCTCGCGAATGAGGCCAGGACTCCACCCGTAGTCGGGTTCGTCAATACGCTGATATGCAGCAGACCCGCCGACCGAAGACGCTGGATCGAATTCGCCGTTTTCGCCATTTGGGTCAGCGCAAACATTCCTTCCTGCATGCGCGCACCGCCGCTGGAGACGATGGTCACCAGAGGGCATCGACGCTTGATAGAGCGGTCTACTGCGCGCCGCAGCTTTTCACCCAGTACAACCCCCATCGTGCCGCCCATGAACCGAAAGTCGATTACGGCCAGGACAACCTGGTGGCCTTCGAGGCTCGCGGTGCCCGTGACAATGGAGTCATTGAGCCGGAGCGACGTTCGAAGGTGATCGAGATGGTCAGCATATCGTTCTTCATCGGCAAATCTCAATGGATCCGTCGATGCCAGGTTCGCGTCCATTTCCTTGAATGAGCTTCCGTCGGCCAGGGCCTTGATAAGCAGGTGGGCTGGAATGAGATAGTGATGTCCACAGGCCGGACACACACGATAGTCCCGGTAGGAGTCCGTGGGGCCAAGCTCTGCGTTGCAGCGAGCACAGGAACTACGTTCCTCACTTTCGAAGTCGTCGAACTCGTAGCCAGCTCGTCGCAGGTACAGGAACCGAAGCGTTTTCATGCTTGTTCTTCCGTGGTGGAAATAAGAAAGGGCGGTCATCCTTGCTGTTTGACGACGCAAGGGATTCTGTGCCCAGCCGTTCAGGTCTGGCCCTCAATGTACAATGGTACGGATGACATTGTTAGCCTTTGATGCCAGTTGTCGCCAGCTGAAAGACAAGTATGTTCGATTCGATTTCAACCCTGTTGCAGGAAGAAGATCCAGTCGAGGTGCGTGTGGAGGTCCTGCGGCGTCTCGCTGAGCAGGCGATGAGCGACGAAGCGTTCCGCGCCGTGGCCCGGGAAGACCTCCATCTCGCTCTCGATCAGTTTGGGTACGAGCTCACGGATCGTGAACTCGAGCTCGTGTTGCGGTTTCGGGCTGCCATAGCTGAAGCAGGTATCGATGTGTTTTTGCAGGACAAGGTTGACCCACAGTCAGCCGAGCTGCTGAAGCAATTCAATCGTTAAAAATCAAGCTCCGGTGCCGTAGAGCCGGTCACCGGCATCTCCCAGTCCAGGCCGGATGTACTTATCTGGATCAAGCTCTCGATCGACGAGAGCGACGTGAACGGGAACGTCGGGATGGCTGCGAATCATCTCGCGAACGCCTTCCGGGGCCGCTATCAGTCCCACATACTTGATGTTGGTTGCGCCGTGGGCCTTGAGCTCAGTCACGGCGGATATCGCTGATCCCGCGGTTGCCAGCATCGGATCGAGAACAAAGGAGACATCCTCCGGGAGTTGTTCTGGAAACCGGTGGTAGTAGCTGACAGGATTGTGCGTTTCCTCGTCCCTGTAGATTCCAAGGTGATACACGGTTGCTGCAGGGAGCAGGTCGCGGGCTCCCTCGATCATGCCGAGTCCTGCTCTGAGAATTGGCACGAGGGCGACGCGGGAAGTGATCTGCTTGCCGACTGCTGCTTCGAGGGGCGTTTCAAATGGCTTGTCCCGTAGCGGAAGATCGGCCGTTGATTCGTAAAGGAGCAAGTGGGTCAGCTCTCTGACCAGTTCTCTGAATTGGCCGGTTTCGGTTGTGCGATCAGCCAGGAGCGTCACTTTGTGCTGAATCAGGGGATGGCCACTGATGCGGAGATTCGAAAGACCCACAAGATCGGGGCGCAATTCAGGATCAGACACACATCCCTCTCAGGCCGACGGATCGGATGAAACTGTTCTACGACACAGACCGTGCACGCTTTGGCGCTTCGAAGCGTACCATTCTCCCAGTGAAGGGTTGCGAACCGCTGCAGTTGGTTTGCTCGGATTTTGCGGCCGGCTTTGAGCAAGGAGACGTGATCACATGACCGTGGTTCTAAAGCTTCAGCATGTCAGTGTACCTATGCCACCCGACCGCCAGGATGAGGCCCGGGCGTTCTACCGAGACGTTCTGGGAATGGCTGAGAAGCAGCCACCTACAGCATTGCACGACCTGAACGTCGTCTGGTTTTCGGCGGGCGATGATGTGCAGGAGGTGCATGTTTTTCCTGACGAAAGCATGAATCACAATGCCAGTGGACAGCATCTCTGTTTGCAGGTCGATTCGCTCGAAGCGTTTCGCGCTGAGATGAGCAGCCATGGTGTTGCAATCGAGGAGACGACGCCGATTCGAAACCGTCCACGCTGTTTTGTGAGAGATCCATTTGGCAACCTCATCGAGATTGCCGAAATCCTGGGCGACTACGATTGAATTGAGTTGAGAGACGGAGTTGGGTTTATCTGGAGGTGACACCAAATGAGTTCGACGGAGAAGATAACCTACACAGCCACTGCTGAGCAGATCGAGTCGATGCATGCTGCTTTCGATGTCGCACTTTCCGACGTCGAGCAGGAGCTCGGTCGCACCTACCCGATGACGA
>JBGTJM010000405.1:0-9229 GCA_041745115.1 Thermomicrobiales bacterium | reverse complement strand
ATCGCCTTCAAAGACCGTTCCGCGCAAACCTACCGTGGATCCTGTTCGAGAAACGGACTCGATTTCTTCTGGAGTAGACCCCTGGTTCATCACTACGAGCAATGTCATTACCTGTCGTTAATGCAAGCCGAACTATCGAGGCAGAAGTCTACAGCCTGCGGAGCAATTACTCACCAATGTAGCTCTAATCCGGAACATGAGATGGCCCTCGGCAATAACATCGAGGTGCGTGGAATCTCTCTTCGCTATCTGGAATAATCGCTATCTGGACGAGCGGCTTCGTCCGGGACGAGCGCGGAGCTCCGATCCTGTGGCACACAAAATGCGGATAGATCGAGACCGGGGTCAACAATCGCCGGATGCTTCAACTGTATGACCACACCTGGAGGAACCAATGACGTTACCCTATCCCGAGGATCGACGGCGCGAACGAACAGAGAAGGGATCGCAGCCATTCAAGGACGCCAAAGAGACTATGACTCAGAAGGACGCCAAACTCCAATCCGAAGCCGAGGAGTACGGCGAATTGAATCTTCGCGAATCGGACGAGGAGAGAAACGAGCGTCTCAGGCAGGAACGACAGGATGTACTCTCGGCCGCCCAGGAGAAATTGGACTCAGAACAATAGTCTGACCAGCAATCCAACGCACGAGTGGGAGAACGGCAGCTCCCGGTTGGCGTAGAGAGCCCAAACGATGGGCGCGCCATCCTGTTTGAGCATGATCAATTCAGAGTCTTTGGCACCCCGGACACAGGTGAGTCGATCGCCCGGCTACCTGGATGCAGATCAACTCCGTTCCGCAGCGCCCACAGGGGTGATGTTTGCGCCCGAGTCCATACACCTCAAGTGAATACTGGTTGGATCCGGCATTACCATCGCTATCTCGATAGCTGGAAAACGATGTGCCGTGCCGGTTGATCGACTGACGCAGCACGAATCTTACCGAGCGATGAAGTGCCGCAACCGAAGTCCGATCGAGCGAAGATGCGGGTGTCAACGGATGAATCGCGGCGCGATAAAGCGCTTCGTCGGCGTAGATGTTCCCGATCCCGGCAATCACTGACTGGTCGAGCAGCACAGCCTTGATGGCTCCTGACCTCGATGACAACGCCTGTTCGAGCCAGGCGGCAGTGAATCGATTCGCCAGCGGCTCGATCCCGAGCCTGCTGTCGAGTTCTTTGATCGCCTTGACGTCCACAAGGGTGACGCGGCCGAACTTGCGCTGGTCGGCAAAGCGAAGCTCCCTATCCCCGTTCAGCGCGAGACGAAGCCTCGCGAACCGAGTCTCAGGGTGCTCAGTACCAACGAGGATGAGTTGGCCGGTCATCCTGAGATGAACGATCAGCGCCAATCCGTCGTCCAGGTCGAAGATCAGGTACTTGCCTCGCCGATGAGACTCTGTGAAAAGTCGGCCCTTCACAGCATCGCGAAATTGAGCGATCGAAAGTGGTTCAACCACGCCAGGGAAGTCACATTCGATCACATCGTCGATCTTGGAGCCCACCAGTTTGGGGTGGAGCCCAAGCCGAATCGTCTCTACTTCTGGAAGTTCAGGCAACGATCACTCTCTTGAACCGTACTCCGGCAGTCTCGCAGAGAGCTCCTGGAAAGACTTCGACAAAAGCGCAGCCCTAACCTTTTACACCGCCCGAGGTCATGCCGTGAACCATGAATCGCTGGGCAAGGAAGTACAGCGTGATGACTGGAAGCGACGACAGGACTGCGCCCGCCATAATTGGACCCCAGAGAAAAACATCGCCCGTAATCAGATAGTTCAGACCAAGTGGAACGGTGCGCAAGTCCTCTGACGTGATGAAGATCAGGGCCAGCAATAACTCATTCCAGGCACCGGTGAAGGTGAAGATGGCTACGGCGACCAGCCCCGGAGCAGAAAGGGGTAGCAGAATCTTGAAAAGAGCACCCATTCTGGTCGAACCATCCACCATAGCCTGCTCCTCCAGCTCGGCGGGCACCCCCCGGAAATAGCCAGACAGCAGCCAGGTGCTCAACGGAATCGAGAATGTCAGGTAGACGATGATCAAGCCAAAAAGGGAGTTCCCCAATTGAAGTCTGGCGATAATAATTGACAATGGAATAAACAGTAGCGAAACAGGCGTCAAATACGCAAAGAGGATTACCCTGCCGATCAAACCCTTGAAACGATACTTGAAACGAACGACGCTATAGGCCGCAAACGACGACACGACAATCGATGTTGCTGTGACTGTGCCTGCAACGATCAGGCTATTGCGAATGTTGATGAGAAACTTCTTCTCATTGATCAGAATCCGGTAGTTGTCCATGGTCACAAGGTCTGGCCAGAGTGACGGTGTTCGATAGATATCCCGGGGAATCTTGAGCGAGATCGTCACCATCCAGTACACCGGAAACAGGATGATCACGATGACGATGGCGATGATTCCGTACAGGGCAACGCTCTTCGCGATGGGGGCCCATCGCCGCCGCGGATAGCTGGAAGATGGCGAGACAGTAGCCACTAGTCGTCCTCTTTCAGCAGCGCCGTGACAACGAACACCAGGATCAGCAGAGCAGGCACCATCGCCACCGAAACGGCAGCGGCCTCACCAAGACGTTGAGTCTGCATCCCAAAATAAGCCAGGACGGGAAAGACCATCGTCGCGTCGCTGGGACCGCCTTGCGTCATGATCCAGATGTTCTCGAAGCTGTTCGCCGTCCAGATCGAGGAAAGCAGCGTCACCACAAGGATCACATGCTTCAGATGCGGCAACGTGACCGACCAGAATCGCTGGATGGCATTTGCGCCATCGATCTTGGCTGCCTCGTAGAGATCAGGAGGGACCGTCTGCAATGCTGCCAGAAACGATATGCACCAGAATGGGAAACCCCGCCAAACCGAAGCGATGATCACTGCAGGCAGCGCGGTTGATCGTTGCCCGAGCCAGTCGATGATCTCAGGGTAAATTCCCGTTTCTGTCAGAATGAGGTTGATTCCGCCACCGATCGGCTGGAACAACAATCTCCAGATCAAAAAAGCAACGAATCCAGGCATTGCCCACGGAAGCAGGATGAATGCGCGATAAAGCCCCCTGCCCTTGATCTGCTCGTTCAGGATCAGGGCCAGGCCAAGCCCAATGATCAGTTTGGCGATGTCGGAAACGACCACCAGCATGATGGTGTTCCGGACAGCCTTTTCAAAGCTCGACGTCCGGGAAAGGTATCGAAAATTGTCCAGACCGACCCACTCACCCGCGTCGCCAACAATGCGACTGGTGAATGAAATGAAAATCGCATAGAGAAAGGGGTAGGCCACAAGCAGGATCAGCAACGCAATGGCTGGCAATACCAACAGGTAGCCCCACAGGGCCTGACGTTGCGAAAACGTGAGGCGACGCCGGAACCCGGTTGGATTGGCGGTGGCGGGACCGGCGGTCATTCCATCTCCTGGTTAGGTGGCATTCCTGCCTGAATGGATGCCGGGACCATCAACCGATAGTCCCGGCTCGAAATCGGCTTTCTGCTTGATGTTCGTCAGGCAGCTAGTTGTACTTGTCGTAGATCAGCTGGCCCTGCTCCTGGGCTTCCACGACTGCTTCGTCGATGGACATTCCGTCAATCACCACGCGCTGGACCATCTTCGGTATGATGAAGTTCGCCGAGAAATCAGCATACGCCGTGTTGTACACATCCGGCTCACCAGGCGCAGTGCCGTTCTTCACGAGATCGAGCAAACCAGCATGAACCGGGTTGTCAGCAAATACTGAGAATCCCTCGTAGCCCTGCAGCACCGGTCCATAGATGGCAACGTTGTAATACGCTTCCATGAACTCCGGATTGGCAAGATGCTCGATTAGCGCCTTTGCCGCATCGACGTCGGTCGTCGACGTCGGAATGCATCGGAAGTTCGGGCCATGAGGCGCGACCTGCATCACTGGACCCGCTGGCAGCGCGGAAAAGAAGGTCGCCGCGTCGAGCTCCGGATCGTCTTCTCTTGCCGCCAGATGGACACTCCCTGGATTGGCGATGAAGATCGCCTGACCGGACAGATACGCGGTGTTGTCACCAGCGCCATCCCACGTCGCAGCGCCCGGTGGGAACAACCCATCCGCGAACGCCCCAGTTACCCACTGCATGTATTCACGTGTTTCAGCTGAGTCGATCGTAACCGTCGTGCCTTCGTCGTCTGCAATGCGCCCACCGTAGGACTGCAGGACCGACATCTGCAGATTGCCGTCGCCGACATTCGAAAGTGCGAATCCCATGCCATAGAGCGGCGGATCCTGCGCCTGCGTGGCGAACTCCCGAAGCTCTTGCCACGTTGTTGGAGGTGGAGCCAAACCCGCCTCTTCAAGAACATCCGCTCGCGAAAACAGAAGGTTTCCAGATGAGCCGAACGGCACACCCGTTCGAGCGCCCGCCAGGAGCGAGGCGCTCTCGATCGATGGGAACCATCCACCATTGGCCTCGCCTACAGCGGCATAGGTGTCTTCGAGCTCGTTGAGCTGACCGGTATTGGTCAGAAGAAGCATCAGATCGAGACCCATGTCCAGAGCATCTGGCATGGTGTTCGATTCGACCGCCGCCGAAACCTTTTGAACGGTCTCATTCTGGTTGATCATCACAACATCTGTGTCGATGCCGTTTTCTTCGCCCCAGGCGTTGATCGTGTCCACGAGCAAATTGTTCGCGTCATCGGAAAAAATGAGACCGCCCCAGTAGGTGAGGCTGCCACCGCCTTGCAGGAAGGCTGGTGCAGTGCGCGCAGCAAGTGTTTCAGATAGTCGACTCGTGCCCGCCACTGCAGCGGCTGTTCCGGCGGCGGCTCCGCCTACGAGCTTTCGACGCGTGATCCGAGAAGAACTCGACATATGCGTGCTCCTTGTCAGTTGGGCCAGAGACATCTTCACTGACCACCTTTTCGGTACGGTGACCCTACCAACTGACGGGCAACCTTGTCAACCAGACAAGCAACCTGACGGGGCTTGACAGACAGTGCGAAGCAGAGGATGTTTGACGAATCGTCCAGACTGACCGAAAAAGTCAGTTTCTGCTGAGTCCCGCCGCGCGCATCCATGGAGAAGGTGTTTGTCAATGCGAATAGCGATAGGTCAGTTCAACGAAATGAGCGACGAGAAGCTCCGCTTCGCGTCGCAAATCGGAGCTTCCGGGGTCCAGATGAACACTCCCAAATTGCCAGGTGATGCAAGGTGGGAGGCCAGCGATTTGAGAGCGCTTGTCGATCAATGCGAGGCCCACGGACTTGTGCTTGAGGCGATTGAGAACGTACCCATCCATTTCTACGACAAAGCCATGCTGGGCCTTGACGGACGAGACGAACAGATCGAGCACTACCAGGCAACGATCCGCAACATGGGCGAGGCGGGCATACCAATTCTTGGCTTTCACTGGATGCCAAACTCCGTTTGGAGGACGTCCAGAACAACTCCCGGTCGCGGAGGAGCGCTGGTGACATCGTTCGATCTGGAGCTGGCATTGGCATCCGGGAATGAGCTCAGCCGATCGTTTGTGAGCAAGAGGGACGAACGTATCGATCAGGTCGCTCTGGCTGGTGATGGCGAAGAGCTCGTGTCGTCAGCGCAGATGTGGGACAACTACGCCTACTTCGTAAGGGCCGTGATGCCGGTTGCCGAGGAAGCAGGCGTGAAGCTCGCGCTTCATCCCGACGATCCCCCAGTGCCAAGCCTAGGCGGAGTTGCGAGGCTCTTCAGGAACGTGGAGGGATTCAAGAAAGGCGAAGCACTGGCGGATAGTCCAGCCTGGGGACTCGATCTGTGCCTCGGATGTTGCTCGGAGATGCCCGGTGGCGCGGCAAATGTCATCGAGATGATCGAGCATTTCGGACCGCGAGGAAAGATCCTCTACATCCACTTCAGAGACGTGCAGGGCACTGTGCCGGTGTTCCAGGAGTGCTTCATCGGCGAGGGCAACTTCGATCCTGCCGCTGTCATGGTTGCCCTCAAGAAGGCCGGATTCGAAGGATTCCTGCTGGACGATCACGTGCCGCATATGGATGACGACAGTGAATGGGCGCACCGGGGCCGAGCCCATGCGATTGGCTACATGCAGGGGCTTCTGCGTATGCTTGATCTGGTAGCCTGACCGAGACTCGCTGGGATATCACGAATACGGTCTTGCAAGGAGCCATAGTGGCCATGGATGACAACTGTATCTTCTGCAAAATCGTACGTGGCGATTTCGGTACGGAGCTTGTCGCGGAGTCTCCGAACGCAATTGCGTTCAACGACATCAGTCCCGCCGCGCCAACTCATGTTCTGGTCGTTCCCCGAGCTCACGTTGCGTCACTTTCAGAGCTCGACGACCCGGAGCTCGGAGCCGAACTTCTGACCCTGGCCAGGACCGTTGCCCGGCAAACCGGCGTCGCGGAGACTGGCTTCAGACTCGTGACTAATGACGGAGAACAGGCAGGTCAGTCAGTGTTTCACTTGCACTTCCATGTGATCGGGGGGCGTGCGCTCTCAGGTTCGATGGGCTGACATTTCCGAGTGACTAACCAGAGGTCAGACTGATGAACCATACGCTTCGGGATCAACTTCAGAGCGATCTGAAAACCGCCATGAAATCGCAGGATGTTGTCTCGAGAGAGACGATTCGCTTCACCATGGCGGCCCTCAAGTACGCCGAGATCGAGAAAGGCCGAGAGCTGACTGAGGAAGAAGCTCTGGCCCTGCTGCAGCGAGAAACGAAACGCAGGGTCGACTCGATAGACCAGTTTCGAAGCGCAGGCCGGCAGGATCTCGTGGACCGGGAAGAGGAACAGTTAGCTGTCCTGCGGAAGTACCTTCCGGCTGAGCTCAGCGACGATGAGCTCGCGGTGATTGTTCGAGAAGCGATCGATGCAACAGGGGCGTCATCGATGCAGGACATGAGCAAGGTGATGCCCGTTGCCATTCAGAATGCCTCCGGACGGGCTGATGGGAAGCGCATCAGTGCAGCGGTCCGGGAAGCTCTGGCTTCATCAGGGACGTAATCGTCGAGCAATGGCCGAATCGCATGGCGTACTTTCTTGCTCAGTCGAAATCGACGACTGGACAGACGACCTCGATTCAGGCTTCACGGATCGTCTGCCTGGATTGGTCAGATCGATACTGGTCGCCGAGCAGCAAGTCGGTCCCTGGGATATCGCACTCACCTTCTGCTCAGATGACGAAATCGCCGAGATGCACCGGCAACACCTCGCTGACGAGTCTCCCACCGATATTCTGACCTTCGACTACGACATCGAGCCAGCAACCGGTAACAGAACTGGCGAGATCGTGATCTCCATCGACCGGGCAGCCGAACAGGCGAACGATGCGAGCTGGTCGTTGGCTGATGAATTGACCTTTCTGGTGATCCACGGAGTGCTGCACCTGTGCAACTGGGGCGACGCCAGCGAGGAAGACAGGACTGCCATGCTCGATCGACAGCATGCTCTGATGAATCGTTCGAATTCTCAGGTTGGGCGGGACAACGCCCGGTGAAGGACATCAGCGGTGACCATCATCGATCGTCTTTGAATCTCTGAGAATGATGATCGAACCGCGAACGTTTCCTCGGTTTCACGTGGCCGGCTCAAAGCCACCTGGACCGAGCCCGTGCTCGTTCCGTTTGAGGGAGCCGCAGTCACCTGAATGCCGACTCCCAGAACGTTTTCCGACGATTTGGCAGCTTCCCTGGCCAACTGCGAGGCAGAGATCCCACTCGAGGCGCCCGCTTCTGCGAACTCGATCATCCCGGCTGCCCCTGGATCGCTGAGCATCATGGAAGCGAACAACCCTCCCCCACCATGATCGCGAATCGCCAGTTTTACATTGTCGCGGGTCAGATGGTCGGCCAAGGCCTGCGGCAAAGGCATGCTGTCGTAACCCCAGATATGAGCACCCAGCCGCATCCTGATCACGTCGACGGCAGCGTCCCTCAGAGCTTGTGCTTCATCCGGGTCGTCGGCGATTCCAGTTACCCGAACGTGAACGCCGTCGTCTTTGGCATAGGTGGCGACGATGGGATTTGGAACCTGAACGAGATCCTGGATGCCATCCTCCAGGGCAGACTCGCCAATGCCGATGGTCTTGATGGTGATCGTGCTGTAGGTGTCGCCAGACAGCCGATCGTTGATTCGAGGCAGAGCCTGCTCGACCCACATCCGTTTCATTTCACGCGGCACTCCCGGCATCGCGACAATGGCTCGGTCGTTCTTGAAAACGAACCAGCCGGGCGCTGTACCGATCGGGTTTGGCAGGATATCGGAGCTCGGTATCCGCCAGGCTTGCTTTCCGTTTCGTTCGGGCATCGAAAGGCCACGTACCGCAAAGAACTCCTGAATTTCGGCGAGAAGCATCTCGTCGATTTCAGGTGACTCGCCGACCGCATCGGCGATCGCTTCGCGCGTGAGATCATCTTCAGTCGGACCAATGCCGCCGGTGCAGATGACAAGGTCTGCGTCATCGAGCGCTCGCTGGAGTTGAGCCGTAAGCCGTCCGCGATGGTCGCTACATTGAACGACATGCAATAGTTCTGCGCCGATTGCGTTCAGTTCCTGCGCAAGATAGGTCGCATTCGTATCGGTAAGATGTCCCTGAGTAAGCTCGCTGCCAATCGAGAAAACGTACGCACGGATCATGAGATGACACCCTCCTCTCCGAACGTGACCGATACGCTATCAGCTCGCGCTCACGCTTAATGCTGGCGCGCGAGGCAGGATTCGAACCCGCGGCCCCTGGTTCCGAAGACCAGTGCTCTATCCACTGAGCTACTCGCGCCTGAGTTTCAAGTTTACTCCCACAAATCGCCCCTCGCCTTGGCAAGGTGAGGGGTTGAACGTGAGATGGGGTGCCTTACGGGGCTTGAACCCGTGACCTCTTGTTCCACAGACAAGCGCTCTAACCAACTGAGCTAAAGGCACCATCGATCTGAGAGATGAGAAAGAGAGAGTAAGCCGAGTTCTGTTTCAAGCGATCATCTGTCTCAGTTCCGCAGAACTGGCCGAGCCTGACGCTCGGCGGCTCTCGACTTTCGGCCTCGGCGAGCAACCTGATAACGGCCGGATCGGAGATTGCTGCGGGGAGGATTGCCCTTTTCACTCCTGCCGGAGATCCGGTCAGGCCTGGTCTCTGTTGCTCTCGCGCTGCTGCCAGCGCGCCAATCTGGACTGTCGACGTGAGATCACGCCTCCCTGGCTTTCACCAGGCACCCTTGCTCTGTGCAGCTCGGACTTTCCTCTGAACCCAC
>JBGTJM010000404.1:0-13256 GCA_041745115.1 Thermomicrobiales bacterium | reverse complement strand
GCTGCCGCGGCTTCCGTCCCGCTCTTGATGGTCTCTTTGTGCTCGAATCCTGGAACTCTGAGGTGCGCGTGCAAATCGATGAGACCAGGACAAACGACCAACCCGCTGCAATCGACCTCCCGCGCTCCAATGACAGAAAGCGACAGGCCAATCGCGGCAATCCGGCCATCAGACAGGTGAACGTCTGCGATCGCGTCGACGGCATTGGCTGGGTCCACAACTCGACCCTGTCGAAGGAGGTAGCTCTCCAATCCCCTTTGCCTCCTCTGCACAATGGGCACAAAAAACTGCCTCTCGGCTGAAGCTTCGCCGGGAGGCAGTATTCGCCGCACAGTTCGCGCTCAACGCCCGCCATCGGACGGCACGTTGGCTCAACACCCTCGGTGCCCAACCTTGATAATGGTAGAGTCATGGACTACCTGACGTCAACGCGTTGGAGCGCAGATCATTTCTCGATAACACCGACATTGGTCAGGACCGGTACAATCCGGTTCATGAGCGCAATGTCCTCTGACTACTCCCCCGCGCGCAAAGCGAACATCATGGCCGACCTTCTGGTTGATGAGTATGGGTTCCAGGCTTGGAAAGTCCACAACCCTCCAATCGATGAGCTTGTGGCCACGATCCTTTCGCAGCACACGTCCGATGTCAACACCGAGCGTGCATTCAGATCGCTTAGGGATCACTTTCCAACGTGGGATGCAGTTGCCTCCGCACCGGTCGACGACGTCGCCGCTGCGATTCGCGGTGGTGGACTGGCCAACATCAAAGCAAAGCGTATCCAATCGGCGCTGAGTGAAGCAGAATCGCTCTTCTCCAATTCTGATTGTTCCGAGCTCCGGGAGCTTTCAGTATCAGAGGCGCGCGAAAAGCTTTGTCGACTTCCTGGCGTAGGCCCAAAGACGGCCTCTTGTGTACTTCTCTTTGGACTTGGTATGCCCGCAAATCCAGTCGACACCCATATCCACCGAGTGAGCAGCCGAGTCGGTATCATCCCTCCGAAGACGTCAGCCGACGCATCTCATGAGATAATTGAGGAAGCGTTGGGCACAGATCTGGACACAGTCTACGCCTTTCACGTGAACACGATCATGCATGGCAGGACCATCTGCAAGTCCCGCAATCCTCGCTGTGATGATTGTGTACTGCTTGGTATCTGCAACCACGGACAACTGAACGCGTGACCCCAATAGGAAAACTGCACCCAGCCTTCGTCCACCCCGCATCGGGCTCAACCCGGATCATCCTCGTGCGCCATGGCCAGACCGATGGCAACGCTCAGGGGTTGCTTCATGGACACACCGATTTGCCATTGAACGAAACAGGCAAACAGCAGGCCCTGCTACTCGCCAATCGCATCCAGGCAGATTTCGCATTCGACGCCGTTCTCACGAGCACCCTGAAGCGGGCGGTCATGACCGCCGAACCAACGGGTCGCGCAGTCGGATTGCAGCCTGAAACACTGCCTGGCCTGAAGGAAATGGATTTCGGCGACTTCGAAGGCGTCAGTATTCAGAGAATGTTCGACGACTATCCTGACTTGGCTGAGCAATGGGCAGATCGGACGAACGACTCTCTGGCCTGGCCAAATGGAGAGTCTCGACAGTCGTTCAAGCTCAGGGTTCTCGGAGCCTTCACGACGATCGCCGAATCGTTTGACGGAAAGTCAGTCGTCGTTGTGTCTCACAATGGCGTAATGGGAAGTTTTCTTGCACATGCTCTCGATACTCCTTCGGGATCATGGGATACCTACAGGCTTCAGAACTGCTCGATCACTGAGCTTGAAGTCGACCGTCGCGGCACAACCGTCGTTTCGTACAACGATTGCGGACATCTCGGCGATATCGCCCTCCCAAATCCGACCAGCGCTGGCACCACTCGATGATTGTTACGGTCCTGGGAGGCTCAGCTGCAGGAGGCAACCCGGGTATGGGTTGCTCCGGCTACCTGGTGAAGTCGAAGTCGACGTCGATTGTGCTCGATCTCGGACCTGGCACGCTAAGCGAGCTCCGTCGGCATCTGGACTTCCGATCGATCGACGCGATTGTCATCAGCCATTGGCATCTCGATCATATTCTCGATCTGCCGCTTCTCCGGCATGCACTTCACTACAACCCGGTAGCGGCAACGCGTCGCATTCCCCTCTACCTTCCACCCGGAACAAGGAACGCACTCGGCCGCCTCGGTGCTGCCATGAGCATCGACCCAGGAGACGATGAGTTCTTTGATGAGGCCTTCATCGTCGAATCATTCAGGCCGGAGGCTCAACTTCATTTCAGAGATCTCATAGTGGATTTCTCACCAGTTGATCACTTCGTGCCCTGTTGGGCGATGCGAGTTCAGGCAGCCACGGGCGAGATCCTCGGTTACACAGCCGACACAGGGCCAATGCATGACTTACATGAGTTCTTCAAGGGCTCTGACCTCCTGATTGCGGAAGCTACTGATCCCGAAACGCGAATACCCGAACCAGAGACGGGACATATGACTGGGGCCGAGGCTGGAAAGCTTGCACTGGAAGCCGCTGTTCGCCAGTTGATGCTCACTCACATCTGGGAAGAGCGAGGCTGGCAAGCGCCGCTCACCGCGGCATCGTCCATCTATTCGGGAGTTATTCACGTAGCCCGACCCGGGATGTCGGTCACTGTCGGGCAAGCACCGTGACTCACACGGTTCGAAGCGACACCGGTGCCGGCGTCAAGATCGGTCACTGGACCAGCGAAGCAAATCCAACAGGCTGCAGCGTGTTGCTCTTCGACGCTCTCTCCCCAGCGCATGTTGATGTCCGTGGGGGCGCTCCGGGCACCCGTGAAACCGATCTGCTAGCGTCTGGTCGCACCGTAAAGGCCGTAGACGCAATCGTCCTCACGGGTGGAAGTGCATTTGGCCTCGCCGCCGCGGACGGAGTCATGACATTCCTCGAGGAACAGAAGCGCGGCTTTGCCACTAGCGTCATGCCTGTCCCCATCGTTGCTGCGGCCGTTATTTTCGATATCCGCTCTGAATCCGACGAACGCCCTGGCGCCCGCTCTGGATATGAAGCTGCCCTCCACGCCCTGCCCATTCCCGATAAGTTCGCTGGTCGCGTCGGTGCTGGTGCCGGAGCGACCATTCAGAAGCTGTGGGGACCGCACTACATTCGCCCCGGGGGAATCGGCATTGCCACCGTTCAAACGCCACATGGCGCGGTTACGGCAGTCGTCGTCCTAAACGCGTGCGGAGCCCCTGTGCATCACCAACCCGACGGAAGCTTTGAGGTTCAGCCGGACGTAGGCCGATCCAATCTGCTGCAGAGGCAACAGTCAATTGGAAATCGAGAATCGACAACGCTCGGAGCCATCATTGTCCAGGGCCTGTCAGACGATTCACTGCTCGAACGATGTGTGATCGCCGCTCACGATGGGCTCGCTCGAATGATCGTTCCCTCTCACACAGTCCACGACGGAGATCTCTTTTTTGCAGTTGGCCCACAGCCCGGCAGCCCCGATCGCAGCGCGTATCTTTCGCTTCCAGTGGCGGCCGAGCTCGCAGTCGAGCAGGCAATTGCCGGGATTGTCGCGCTGCCGCTTTGATTCGGCTGATCTGGTCCGGAATCAGTTATCATAATCCGTGATCCACGTGCCGGACTCGCGATGAAAATCCTTGGCTCCCGTTATGACAAAGCACTCTGGAAGCAACCCATACTTCATTTCAGCATTGAGCAGTCCCGTTCTGAATGCGAGGCAATTTGCTGACTTCTCGGGTCGAAGTCAACTCTCCGGAGTCGAGATCGACGTCCTGGATGCGCTGCGTCTCCGGTTGCAGCGATGGGAATCAGCTTCAGCGGCCGACCTCTCAGCAGTCGGGATCATCTGGTTTCCACCGCCACTCGAGCGTGATCTGCCGGGCGCTGTTCAACACCTGCTCAACCACCGAAGTCGGGGCGGAGTGCCCCTCACGATCGTGGTCGATCAGCCTCGTCGCAAAAGCGTTGACTCGATCAACAAGCAGATTCAGCTCGCTATTCGACTCCGAACGTCCCTGCCTTCGAATCTCCGCATCGCGGTTGGAGTTCGACCATATCAGATCGAAAATACCAGGGCCCATCTCGCGAACCTGGCAACCCTGCGTCTGCAGGCATCAGAATGGGATCTCGATGTCGCGCTGGACCTCGGCCGCGAGCTCGACTGGCTTTGGGAAGCAGAGGCGGCAATCTATCGACTGGCCGGGTCGTTGCAGCTCATCCGTTTGTCCTATCCAAGAGACACGTTCGACGGACGGTTTCGCGCATCACTCACGCAACGCACCATTGCTTCGTGCGCTGATATTGGGTATGCAGGTGCCTTCTCGCTGGTAGTCCCGTTGCCATGGTGGCACTGGAAAAACCAGTCTTCACTGGAAGCAGCATGCCGAAACGCTACCTTCGACATCAACCGCCGGCTCTCCGGGGACCGCGGTGGAGCGGAGATTCACGAGGAAGTGGACCGGTTGGCCGACCGAAACTAACACCCATACGCAATACACAAAAAAGGCAGGATCGATATCGATCCTGCCTTGCCATTCGAAATCAGAAGCGCGTCAACCTACCGCTTCGTGTACTGAGGCGCCTTTCTCGCGCGCTTCAGTCCAACCTTCTTTCGCTCTTTCACTCGGGCGTCACGAGTCAGGAGACCGGCGCTCTTCAACGCAGGACGCAACTCGTCATCCGACCTCACCAGCGCTCGTGCTATTCCATGCCGAACGGCGCCCGCCTGCCCGGAGGTACCACCACCAACGACCTTCACAATCACATCGTACTGACTACCTGTCTGAGTCAAAACCAGCGGTTGCTGGACTGTAGTCTGTAGAATGGTTCGACCGCCAAAGTAATCTTCAGCCGTTCTGCCATTCACTGACATCTCGCCCGAACCAGGCACAAGCCGGACCCGAGCCACCGCGCTCTTTCGGCGGCCAGTTCCGTAGTGATATCGTTCTTTTGCTGCAGTTGCCACGTACGAACTTCCTTCTCTAAACCACGAGCTCAGTCGGATTATGCGATCCATGTGGATGGTCTGAACCGGCATAGACCTTCAGTTTACGAAGTTGGTCTTCGCCCAGCGAACTCTTGGGCAGCATCCCTCGAACGGCATACTTGAGAATTCGCTCCGGGTGTCGCTTTCGCGTTTCCCGCAGTGTCACCTGAGTCAACCCACCAGGGTAGCCTGAGTGCCGGGAGTAGAGCTTTTCTGTCTCTTTTTTCCCAGTCACTTCGATCTTCTCAGCGTTGATCACCACCACATAGTCACCCATGTCCATATGAGGCGCATAGGTTGGTTTGGTCTTACCCCGCAGTGTGCTGGCGATTACCGTCGCCAGCCGTCCAAGCGTCTTTCCTTCAGCATCGACGATGTACCAGTCGTGGTGCACGTCTTTTGCTTTGGGTGACCAGGTTCGCCGTTCCATCGTTTCGTTGCTCCTCGAGTACTCGGTAAGATCGCTTAATGATTCTTCGAATCTGCCCGTTCTGTAAAAGGCTCATATCCAATCGCCCATAATACCAGACCATCAGGTGGAGCGTTCTTGGCCGACTTGCGTCGATCACGCGCCTCGAGAATCGTCCGAATATCCGCGATCGGCACAGTGCCCCGACCCACCTCAACCAGCAAGCCCGCCACACCTCGCACCATTCGGGGCAGAAACCCATCAGCAACGACTCTGATCTCCACCAATTCTCCGTCCCGGGCTGTGGCTCCCCAGTAGGCGTCTATCTGTTCGACCGAGCAATGAAGCACTGTTCGGTGCGAACCTCGGCTTTTCGCTCCTCGCTGTGACCAGGGAACTCCCTCACCGCCACTCGCGAAGCTCGCAAAATCATGCTCCCCCACCAGCACTCTGGACGCCTCATTCATCGACTTCACGTCGAGTCGGTCTCTGAGCTGCAATGCAAACCCTTCAGCCAGCGGCTGCCGCACTCCAGCCCAGACTCGATACCGATACTCCCGCCAAATTGCCGAGTAACGGGCGTGAAAACCAACTGGCGCCAGCGAACTCTCCAGCACCGCAAGGTCTCGATCGAGGTGGTCGTTCAAAGCCGGAACAATCTTGCTCTCAGCAATCCGCAATCGGCCGGGCGCAAAACTCGCGACCTGCCCCGCAGCGTGAACACCTCGGTCAGTTCGTCCTGCCAGATAAACGGGCAACGACCGACCAAATACCGCTTCCACAGCCCGTTCGAGCTCTCCCTGTACAGAACGTTGCCCGAGCTGTCTCTGCGAACCCCAGAAACCACGCCCATCGTACGAAACACGAAGTCGGACGATAACCGCCTGACCGGCGCCTCCAGAAAATGACCTACTCGACAAACTCGATGAGTGCCATTGGAGCTGCGTCTCCACGCCGTGGTTCGAGCTTGGAGATACGCGTGTATCCGCCCGGTGTGCTCTCATATCTCGGTGCAATGACCTCGAAAAGCTTCACCGTCGCCAGTGGATGGTCGATTCGGCTCATAACCAGCTTGCGATGCGCACCACTATCTTCCCGCGCCATGGTGACCAGCTTCTCTACCATAGGTCGAAGTGTCTTGGCCTTCGCCTCAGTTGTCGAAATGCGCTCATGCATGATCATCGAAACTGCAAGCTGCCGAAGCATCGCGGTGCGCTGAGCAGGGTTGCGCCCAAACTTGCGACCGGCCTTTCGGTGTCTCATCCCTAAATCTCCTCGCCCATTTCAACGTCGAACTCGTCACCGCCGATGGCCAGAATGGCCTCCGCGATGTCATCATGCTCTTCGTCGCCTTCAGCATCGCCTTCTGGAGCGACGACCTCGCCATCCGCAGTCATGTAGCCATGTTCGACGAGCGTGTCTCGCAATTCAGTGAACGAGCTTGGACCAAAATTGCGGATCGACATCAGCTGCTCGCGTTCCATGGTGAGTACCTGACCGACCTTGTCAATCCCACGGCTTCGCAATGCATTGAGAACTCGAGGCGAGAGCCCCAGCTCCGACAGCGGCTTGAACATAACTTCATCAGGAAGCTGGTGGCCGTCGCCTTCGGCATCCGGATCAGAAACCGCAGTGAAATCAGCAAACACTCTGGCATGATCCACAAGAATCTGTGCAGCTTCCGAAAGAGCGTCATCTGGCTCCACGGTTCCGTCTGTCAGGATCTCCAGAATGAGTCGATCGAAGTCGGTCATTTGACCAACGCGTGTGTGCTCTACAACATAATTCACTTTCTGAACTGGCGTATAGATCGCATCGATCGGTACCTCGCCGAGCGCGAACGTTTCCTGGCTCTCCGCAGCACGGTATCCTCGGCCCCGGTTGATCCAGATGTCCATGTCCAGCACAGCATCTGGAGAGGTCAGCGTCGCAATAGGCTGGTCGGGGTTGATAATGTCGACCTCAGTAGGCCATGCGACGTCGCCAGCGGTGACAACTCGCTCACCCGAGGCAACGCCTTTGACATACAGATGTCCCCGTGCATATCCGTTCAGTTCCATGGCCCGGCGCAGCCGAATCTTCTTCAGGTTCAGCACAATCTCGGTAACATCTTCGCGGACGTGTTCAACCGTCGCGAACTCGTGCCAGACTCCCTCGATGCGGATGCGAGGGATTGCCACACCTTCAAGCGATCGCAGGAGGATCCTTCTCAGGGAGTTCCCCAGCGTCGTGCCATATCCGGGCTCGAGAGGCTCGACCTTGTAACGGCCATAGTTCAGCCCCTCAGCCACTGTCTCAATCGTAAATCCAGGTCGCTCCAATGAAACCTGCCTCCTTGGAATTAAGTTCCTGCGTTCGGGCCTGATCAGCCCGGATCGGCGAACGCAAACGTCCGCCAATTCACAGGAGGGTGCAACTACCGGCTGTAATACTCGACGATGAGCGACTCATTGAATTGCGGGATCTCCATTTGATCCCGAGTTGGCAAGCTGATGATTCGGCCACTCATATCATTCGTGGCCACGGTCATCCAATCGGGTGCCTGCTTGCTCGCAAGGACGTCGCCGATTGTGGAGAAATACTCTCGCTTGCGACTCTCAGGTCGCACAGCAATGACGTCTCCTGCTCGCACCATCGCAGAAGGAATATTCGTCTTTCTTCCGTTCACCACGAAATGGCCGTGACGGACAAGCTGCCGTGCCTGCGCCCGCGAATCAGCAAATCCCATGCGATAGACGACGTTATCGAGGCGACTCTCCAGCAGCTGGAGTAGATTGTCGCCGGTCACACCGCCTTTTCGCTCTGCCGCCGCATACATCTTGCGGAACTGGGTTTCGAGCACCCCATAGTAGCGTCGAACCTTCTGCTTTTCCCGCAGCTGCAGGCCATACTCCGATGGTCGCCGCGTTCGCCGCTGGCCGTGCTGACCAGGCGGGTAGTTCTTGGCAGGCGCCTTCTTCACGATCGGACACTTCGGCCCATCACATCGCGCACCCTTCAGATAGAGCTTGATTCCTTCACGCCGACACAGTCGGCAAACCGGTCCCGTATACCGCGCCATTCCTTAGCTAAACCTTTCTAGACACGTCGCCGCTTTGGTGGCCGGCATCCACTGTGTGGAATAGGAGTCTTATCAGTAATAGAAATCACCTGTACCCCAGCAGCCTGCAGGGCACGAATCGCCATTTCACGACCCGATCCAGGGCCCTTCACATATACATCGACCTGCCGGAGACCATGCTCCATCGCCCTCCGAGCCGCCGCCTCCGCAGTGACCTGCGCAGCATAAGGAGTGCTTTTGCGCGATCCCTTAAAACCATTCGAGCCGGAGCTCGACCATGCGATCACATTGCCTGCCGGATCCGTCAACGTAACAATGGTGTTATTGAACGTCGCCAGAATATAGCCCTTACCCCGGGGGATGTTCTTGCGATCTCTTCGCCGGACGCGTGATTTGCCACGGGCTTGACCGCCTCGTCGTCGTTCTGACATCTTTGCAACAGTCTCCTTAAGTCCTTCGGGTCAAATACGTCATCGCTTGCAAGTCGACCGCTACTTCTTGCGAATTCCGACTCCACGTCGAGGACCACGACGCGTCCTGGCATTCGTGCGAGTCCGCTGGCCACGCACAGGCATGCCTCGACGATGCCGAATACCTCGGTAGCAACCAATATCCATAAGTCGCTTAATGTTCAATGAGACTTCACGTCGCAGGTCTCCCTCGACGCGCATCTCCTTCTCGACAATCTCTCGAATCTTGTTTACTTCATCATCGGTGAGATCTTTCACCCGAGTATCAGGATTCACGCCAGTGCGTTCCAGAAGCGTCTGGCTGGTGTGCAGGCCCACGCCGAAGATGTACGGCAGCGCCGCCTCAACCCGCTTTTCTCGTGGAAGATCAACTCCGGCAATTCTTGCCATGCTCAGTATCCTGTCTGGTTCTCAACGATCATCGACCGAAACGTCTTATCCTTGACGCTGTTTGTGCCTTGGATTCGTGCAAATGACTCGCACAACCCCGTATCGCCGAATAATTCGGCACTTCTCGCATCTTCGAGTAACCGATGCTCCAACTTTCATCTGTGGCCCACACTTTCCTGACTCGCCGTAGACCGTTGGTCAAACGGACCATTATAGACATAACCTTGGGCCTGGGAAGACAGGCCGACGCACGCACCGCAGTGCGCCAGACAGGACACTATACCACAACCGCCTGTCTCGGCGTCACGATCAGCGGCTCTCCTTCGGTGATCACAAGCGTGTGCTCGAAGTGCGCCGACAGGGTACCGTCGGCCGTCACAACAGTCCATCCATCTTCAAGTTGGCGCGTTTCGTCACCCCCAACATTGACCATCGGTTCGATCGCCAGTGTCATTCCGGGTCGCAATCGAACTCCATTGTTCGGTTGGCCATGGTTTGGAACATGCGGCTCCTCCCACATCTGCCTGCCGATGCCGTGTCCACCATACTCGCGGACCATACCGTATCCAGCGCTGGTCACCAGCGACTCGATGGCATGGCCGATGTCGCCGAGCCGGCTACCGCCGCGAGCCTGGGCAACGCCCGCGTACAGCGACCGCTCCGTCACATCCAGCAACGCCTGAGCATCAGCAGAAATCGCGCCCACGGGATATGTCCACGCTGAATCAGCATGGAACCCACCGATTGCGGCACCCACATCGATAGAAACAATATCTCCCTCCCGCAGGACCCGCTTGCCAGGAATGCCGTGCACAATCTCTTCATTGATCGATGCACAAATTCGCCCGGTAAATCCAAGATGCCCAAGAAACGACGACTGAGCTCCTTCTTCTGCGATGATGTCCCGCGCGATATCATCGAGGTCCTGGGTTGTAACCCCGGCCGCAACAGCTTGCTCGATAGTCGAGTGAATTCGGCTGACCACTTGACCAGCCTTTAGCATCGACTCGATCTCTTTGGGATTCTTGATAGTGATCGCCATGACCTACTCTGAGCCCTTCCGAGTCTCGAGTCCATCGAGGGCCAGCCCGATATCACGCTCGACCAGCTCCATCGACTGGTTTCCATTCACGCGTAGCACCAGTCCCTGCGCGGCGTAGTACGAAATCAATGGTGCGGTCTGATCGCGATAGAGCGCCAGTCGACGTCGGATCGCCTCTTCGGTATCGTCTGTGCGCTGCACAATAGCTCCACCACAGGTTTCGCAAAGGCCGTCGCTCGGTGGTGGATCGAACGTCAAGTGAAACGTCCGTCCACACTGCGAACAGACTCTTCGCCCTGCAAGCCGCTCCACAAGCTCGGCCTCTGGCACGTCCAGCTCCACGACTGCGGCGATCGCCTTACCCCGGTTCCGCAGCGTAGCTTCGAGCCCTGCGGCTTGCCCTTCCGTTCGCGGAAATCCGTCGAACACGGCCCCATGGGAGCCACCACTCTCGATAGCATCGAGCTGCTCATCGACGATCGACAGCGTGACATCGTCAGGAACCAGCTCGCCCTTGTCCAGATACCCATCGACAAGTTTTCCCAACGGCGTCCCAGCGGTTCGACCGGCCCGAAACAGGTCCCCAGTCGAAACCTTCACCAGGCCTCGGGCCGAGGCGAGTTTGTCCGCTTGTGTGCCCTTTCCCGAACCTTGGGGACCTATCAGAACTACATACATCTGTTTGGGCGCTTCCCTTCCACAGGCACAGGCTAGTGGAGAAGCTCATCTCCTCGCTCCAAACCGACCTTGCCGATTTATGCCTGGCTAACCGATAAAGCCTTCGTAGTTCCTCATCACCAGCTGCGCTTCGAGCTGGCGCATGGTATCCACTGCCACGCCGACAACGATCAGAATCGACGTTGCACTGATGAGCAGGTTCTGTATCCCAGTAATTTGCGACGCGATATACGGCATGATGGCGATGCAGCCAAGAAAGAGCGCGCCTACAAGGGTGATTCGCTGAATCACTCGTTGGAGATAATCCGCAGTGGCTTTCCCCGGCCTGACTCCAGGTACAAAGGCTCCCTGTCGTTGAAGATTGTCAGGTATCTTCTGCTGATAGAAGATAACCATTGTATAGAAGTACGTGAACGCAACGACCAGGAGGAAATAGACCACCTGATACAGCACATTGGTTGGGCTGAAGATGCGTTGCAGGTCACCACCAAGATCTCTGACCCAGTCCCGATTCGAGCTCGCCAGGAAGTTCGCGATCAGACCAGGCATAACCATGATGCTCACGGCGAAAATGAGCGGGATCATCCCGGCCGAATTCACCTTCAGCGGAATGAACGTTGTGTTGCCGCCATACTGCCGGCCGCCACGAATCCGCTTGGCGTAATGCACCGGAATTCGGCGCTGCCCTTCATTCACGAATACCACCGCAACGATCGTCAGCAACGCCAGGCCAACAAAGAACACTGAACCGATGACGTTCTCAGAAAGAGTACCGCCGGTCAGGAGCCCCCCTATTGCGCTTGGCAGGCTGGCAATGATTCCACCGAAGATAATGATCGAAATACCGTTGCCGATGCCATATTCGGTGATCAGCTCACCCATCCAGACGAGCAATATCGTGCCCGCTGTCATTGTGATGAGCAACGCCAGGCTCTGCAGCCACGTATCCCGGTCGAACAGCCCGAACTCTTCCAGCAACGGCACGCCACCAACCGACGTTCGGGAGAAAAGCAGAGCCTGCCCGTACCCTTGCAGGAACGCAAGCGGCACAGTCAGATAGTGGGTGTACTTGTTGATGACGTTTCGGCCCTGCTGACCCTCATTGGAAAGCTCATTCAGACGCGGAATCACCGGCGTCATCAGCTGCATGATGATCGAGGCCGTAATGTACGGATAGACTCCCAGAGCCACAATCGAGAAGTTCGTCAGCCCACTGCCAGAGAACAGATTCAGCATCCCCAGCAGCTGATTTCCCTCGATGTATTCCCGAAGTTCCGCCCGGTTCACGCCAGGCACAGGAATCGTTGCGATGACTCGGAATATCACCAGAATACCCAGCGTGAACAAAAGTTTCCGCCGGATGTCCGGGATCGTAAACGCCTTGGTTACAGCCTCAAACATCAATCAGTCCTCTAGGACGAAGCGAGCTCCGACCGTTGCTGAATGCCACCAACTTTGCCCAGCTTGGCGCCCTTGAGATCTCGATCGATTGGCAGCTTTCGGTTGCGAGGCCGCGCCGTTATCCAGCGATCCGTGCGATCGAGCTGATTCGCGATGCCACCCTGAGCCTCAATGGCCTCCTTGGCGGCCTTTGAAAAAGCCTGTGCGTGAACTTCTACCTTCCTCGTCAGCGATCCAGTAGCGAGGATCTTCACTGGATATTCTGTACCCCGGATCAGACCGTGGGCTTTGAGCACGTCGGGAGTGATAGGGCCGTCGACCTCGATCACCTCGATACTCGACAGATTCACGACCTCCCACGGAGTGCTGAAAATATTCGTAAAACCTCGCTTGTACGGCATGCGCTTCTGAATTGGCAGCTGCCCACCTTCGAACCCAATCCGAACGCCACCACCAGCTCGCGAGTTCTGTCCCTTGGTTCCGCGCCCAGCCGTTTTCCCCTTGCCAGATCCGTGACCACGTCCCACACGGGTGCGGTCCCGGTTTGCTCCTTCGTTTGGTTTCAGATCAGTTAGATTGAATGCCATGTTGATTCTCTATTCCTCTTCAGCGACCGCAACGTTTAGCTTCTAGCCCTGCTCTTCAACGCGCACGAGATGACTTACCTTCGTAATCATTCCCCGCACTGAAGGACTGTCCGGATGCTCCACAGTCTGATGGATTTTTCGCAGACCTAGCGACTGGACCGTCGCCTCCTGGTCCTTCGGTCTCCCGATCAGACTGCGCACCAATGTAACCCGTACCATTCCACGAT
>JBGTJM010000403.1:0-1804 GCA_041745115.1 Thermomicrobiales bacterium | reverse complement strand
GGTTTCCTCACGATCGCTCTCATTGTCGGACTCGCGATGGTATCGAGTTCGCTGCAGGGAGGAGCTCAGGATACCGAGCCCAATTCGACATTGAGGCTCGTTCACGCCTCTCCGGATGCGCCGGCAGTGGATGTGCTGCTCGATGGAGCGCCCATTGCCCAAAACCTTGAGTTTGGTCAGGCCACAGAATTCGCTTCGATAGCCCCTGGCGATCACACCGTTGCTGTGGTCCCAGCCGGCTCTGGTGCGGATGCCGAGCTGCTAAGCGAAGATTTCAGTGCCGGATCGAGTGAAGTCTTTACGGCAGTCGTTGCCGGATTGCTCAACGATCTGCAAATCCACGTGGTCCAGAGCAATGTCGACGATCTCCCAGATGGTGAGTCGCGATTGCGGGTTATCAATGTCGTGCCGGGTGTTGGAGATATCGATATTGCCCAGGTTGGTGGCGACACGTGGTTTGACAATGCTAGCGAGGGTGACGCCACGGATCACCGAAACGCCGAGGCGGGAACGTACGATCTCGAGGTCCGGCAGGATGACTCGGATCTGATTCTGACGACAGCAAGCGGGCTTACCGTGGGTGCAGGTAATGAATACCTGCTCGTCGTCATGGGCCAGCAGGCCGATGAATCGGTTCAGGTGCTGCCACTCGTTGTGTCGGTGAGCACAGCCTGTGATGTTGTCCTGGGTATCGGCGACAACGCTGAGAACTCATGTGCACGCATCATCCATGCCGCTCCGGACGCACCGGCTGTCGATATCTACATCGAAGATGCGCTGGTGGTCGAAGGTCTGGAGTTTGGTTCGAACACCGATTTCGTTGCCATTCCTGCCGGAGACGGTCGATCTGTGAAGCTGGTACCAACCGGTGGGGCGATCGATGAGCATATCGTCGACTCTGGGGTCGGCTTCGAATCAGGTAGAGCCCGCGATGTGGTGATCGGTGGTTCGATGGATGACCTGAAGGTCCTGAACTATGACGTCGATCTGTCGCCGCTAGCTCCAGAGCAGTCTCGGTTGCGGGTGATTCACCTCTCTCCGGATGCCGGCGATGTCGATGTCTATGTGAGCAGTGACGACGCGCTCTATGACGGAGTCGGTTTTGAGACAATTACGGATGAGGTTGTGGTCAACGCCGGAACCTACGACGTGCAGCTTAGAGCCGCCGGCGAGAATGAGCAGTTGTTCAATGCTGAAGGCGTCGTGATCGAAGCTGGCTATGTTTACAGCGTGATTGCGATGGGCCGGGTCGATACTGGAACGTTCGGTCTGCAGCTCGCTGCTACACCGCTGGAAGTGCGGGAAGGCGCGGTGGCCACCGTCGAGTCTGGCACTCCTCAGGCAGAAGCATCGGAGGGCGAGACCGTGACGGAAACTACTCCGACGCCGCTTTCTGAGGCGGGGTCGGCCGATGAAGAAGGAACGCCCACTTCGTAGGTAGACATTGCCTGCGAAGAACAGTGGAAAGCGATCGGGCCGGGGAGATTTCTCCCCGGCCCGTTCTTGCTCCATGTTCATCACAACCCGGATCGAAATCCTAAATGAGTGCCGATCTTTTCAGTAAGGGACTCGCACTCACGACCTTGCGCTTGGTGGACTAGCGATATCCCCTATCAACTGGGACACGATGAATGTCGATTTGTCAGGCTGTTGCGCCCGGAGGGTGGTGATGCCGGTGGGTCGATGGCAGGATGTCGAGCTGCAAGCGGTATTTGGTGACCGTGCGGCGGGCGATCCGATAGCCGCGATCCTGGAGTTGATCGCAGATTTGCTGATCGGACAGGGTTGTACCTCGTTGCGCCTC
>JBGTJM010000402.1:0-4325 GCA_041745115.1 Thermomicrobiales bacterium | reverse complement strand
CGCCATTGGTGCGGTTGAGCTGGCGTCGAGTCATGGTGTGCCGATCCTTCCAAGAGGGGGCGGCTCATCGTTGGCCGGACAAACTGTTGGTGCCGCCCTGGTTATCGACTTCTCCAAGTACCTGACGCGAATCGTCGATTTAAATGTCGAATCAAAATCAGTGCTGGTCGAGCCCGGCATCAATCTTGACTCGCTAAACAGATTGTTGAAGCCGAACGGATTGATGTTCGGCCCAGATCCGTCGTCGAGTAATCGTGCCACTGCCGGAGGCGTAGTGGGCAACAACTCCACCGGCGCGCATTCCATTCTGTACGGCATGACGGGTGACAACGTCATCAGCCTGCGATGCGCCCTGCCCGAGGGCGGTGTGGTCGATCTGGGACCAGTCACCGAGGAAAATCTGGAGGCGCAGGCCGCTGCCGGTGATACCCGGGGAAAGCTCCTGAGTCAGCTACTTACGTTCAGAGAGAAGAACGCGTCGTTGATCGAGCGAGATTTTCCGCCCCATTGGCGACGCTCGACGGGCTACTCGCTCGATGAGTTCCTGAAGACCGATGGTGCATTCAATCCCGCCCGATTACTCGTCTCATCAGAAGGAACACTGGGCACCATTCTTCAGGTGCGTTTCCAGTTGACCCCGGTTCCAAGGCAGACCGGCCTGGTTGTTCTCCAGTTCGAGGAGCTTGTAGCGGCCATGTCCGCCACCCCAGTCATTCTCGAAACGGAGCCATCGGCGGTAGAGCTGATGGATCGGATGCTGATCGATCTGACTCGCGCTCAGCCAGGCTACGCAAGCCAAATCGCGTTCATCGAAGGCGACCCTGCTGCCGTACTCGCCGTCGAGTACTACGGTGAAACTGGTTCGGAAGTTGCGGCCAAGTGCACCGCTCTGATTCAGCAACTGAACAAGAGAGGCATCGGATTGGCGACCGATCCGGTAACCGTGCTAGATCCAAAGCGTCAGGCTGACGTTTGGTCGGTCCGCAAAGCTGGTTTGGGCCTTCTCTACAGCATTCGCGGCGACTTCAAGCCGATACCCGTCATCGAGGATGTTTCGGTCCCCGTGGAGCACCTCGCCGAATATGTCGCAGCGGTGGAATCGATGGTGGCAGGGTTCGGCACTACAGCCGCCTACTATGCCCATGCGTCCTCCGGCTGCCTGCACATCCGGCCGCTCGTAAATCTCAAGGATTCCTCTGGCGTCCAGATCATGAAAGACATGGCGTACGCCGCTGCCGAGCTTGCGCATCGCTTTGGCGGAGTCATGAGTGGCGAGCATGGCGATGGCCTGCAACGTTCTGAACTCAACGATGTGATCTTCGGACCCGATCTCTACCAGGCGATGCGCGAATTCAAAGCCATTTTCGATCCAGGCGGGGTGATGAACCCGGGCAAGAAGGTGGATGCGCCGTCGATGATGGAGCATCTGCGGTTGGGACCAGCCTACAAGCCACTCGAGATCAAAACGCACCTCGATTTCTCACGTGAGGGCGGCTTCATGGCCGCTGTTGAAATGTGCAATGGGGCTGCTGTTTGCAGAAAACTGAAAGCTGGAACGATGTGTCCGTCGTATATGGCCACGCGCGAAGAGCAGGACACCACTCGCGCCAGAGCAAACGCCCTGCGCAACGCGCTCGCTGGCAACATCTTTGAGCCGAAAGATTTCACCTCAAGAGAGACTTACGAGGTGATGGATCTTTGTCTCTCCTGCAAAGCCTGTAAGACCGAATGCCCTTCGAGTGTCGATATGGCGAAGCTCAAGACCGAGTTTCTCGCCCACTACTATGAAACGCACGGTACACCGTTTCGAGCTAAGGCGATGGGGCGAATCCACACGCTGTCCCGGCTCGGCTCAGCCTTCGCACCATTGGCAAACCTGACCATCCGAACGCCGTTGGGGCGTCCACTTTTGCGAGCGGCAGGTGTCCACCCTGAGAGAAAGCTTTCCTCATTCACATGGAACACGTTCACCCGCCAGTGGCGTCGGCGGTCCCGCACCAGACGCCAGGCCACAGAATCACGCGGTTCGGTCGTCTACTTTCACGATACGTGGACCGAATACAACTATCCGAATATTGGAACGGCCGCCGTTCGTCTGCTCGAGGCGGCAGGCTTCCATGTGATCGTTGAAGAACGCAGAGCGTGCTGCGGTCGACCAATGCTCTCGAAAGGCCTCGTCTCCGAAGCACGCAAGTTGGCGCTTCGCAACGTGGAAGTGCTGGCACCCCATGCCCGGCTTGGCATCCCGATCATCGGGTCCGAGCCAAGCTGCATCCTGACGCTGCGAGATGAATATCGCGACCTCCTGCCTCACCATCCTGACATGCAGTTGGTCGCCAGCCAGGCGTTCATGATCGATGAGTTTCTGGCCAAACTGGACGGTGAGGGAGACTTGGGTATCACCTGGAATCCGGTTCAGGGAAGTGACATCTTCTTCCACGGGCACTGTCATCAGAAAGCCCTCGTCGGCGTCTCTCAAACGATGTCACTTCTTACTTCAGCTGGATGCGCCACCGTCGAAAGTGGAGCGGGATGCTGCGGTATGGCCGGATCATTTGGTTACGAAACCGAACACTACGAGATTTCTCGCCTTGTGGGTGAAGAGCGTCTTTTCCCTGCCGTGACGGCAACAGATGCTTCGACGGTAGTCGCTGTCGCTGGTGTGTCATGCCGCCAGCAGATTGAGCACTTCACCGACCGAAAGACTCAGCATTTTGTGGAAGTCCTGGCAGATAGAATCGCACCCGACCACGCCTGGTCCTCTCTCTCAAAGAACTGAGCCGATCTGGTGGCGCGCTCCGAAAAACGACTTCAGTTCGATAGACGTGCTTTGCTAAGGCCAGGACTTTCCTTGGGCGAAGAAACGCCGTTGGCGGTTTCTCTCGCTCAGGTGCGGCCGGGCCGCCGTTGCTAGAAATCACGCATCGATTCTTCGATAGATTCGGGAGTCGCCGCTGGAATAGACCTCGGTCCATCCGGGACCCGGGAAGTCAGGTTCGGAAACCGCTGAAAACGGTCCGGCTATTTCGCAGGCGTCGCCCGCTCCAGAACGCTCGAAGCTGCCAACATAGAGCAGTGTGGCACCGTAGGACTCGAGAAGCTCAGGCGATAAGTCCGCATAAATCGTCGCGACATCTGCGCTCCTCGGCGTTATCTGAGCCAGCAACTCTGGCTGGCCACCGCGCCACTGAACCTGATGAAACCCCCATCCGATGATGGTTGGTACGCCAGTGAATGCCGCCATTCGGCCAGTCGGGATTCCTCCGTTGACCTGGTACGAGCAACCGGGTGCCTCAACAATCACATCGTCACCATCGGCGTTGCGATAGAGCCACCGAATCGCCGCCAGGTCATCACGGGAATGTTCCGCAAGAAACTCGACGCCATCGAGTCCCTGCCAGCTGCGCTCTCCGTGCACCCGCGTCCATTGCGCGGTCGCGATGAGCGGGTACGCCGACGCGGCTAGCAGTCCCACGCAGATCGCAGCCGCTCCCACGCCTCGCAACACCGGGAACCTCGCCAGCCACTTGAACATCGCGACAACTGCTATCCCAATAGCAATCGCGAGGAGCGTCCACACCTGATAGTAAACCTTGAACAGCGTGTTGTAGCGGCCAGCAAACGCGTCCTGAACGTAGAAAAACTCTGTGATGACGACCAGACCAAATGCTGCTGCCAACAAGCCGAGAACGATGATCGTCGTTGACGAAAGCCGATCCCGTACCTCGATCAGAAACCAGAGCGATACGAGAGCAGGTCCACCTACAAGTACCAGCACGGGAGCGGGAATCAGGATGGCCAAACCGACGGCCAGTCCTGCCGCAGCAATTAGCCACCTCGGCATGATGGGAAGTTCATGTCCAACCCGAGATGTACGCCAAATGAGCAAGGCAAGGTATGCCATTGCGACGATCCAGAACAGGCCGAATACCTTGAGAAACTCCCGCACTGAGGTCTTCTCACCAGCATGCCAACCGAGCGTCGTGAACAGTCGTGGCACAAGCGGCAGGTCCTGCATCCATGCTGGCAGGGATTCCGGGTTTGCTCCGGCAAACGGCACGAATGTCACCGTGAACGGCAACCAGGCGATCAGCGCAGCCATCGCCAGAACACTGACACCTTTGAGCCACGTTCGATTGAACCCGCAAGTTAATGCCAGCGACCCGCCCAGCAGAACAAGATACGTTGGCAAATCGAGACTATTGAGTGGATAAAGTGCGCCAACGAGCCCACCACTCACGACGAGAACGGCCAACCACTGCCTTGGTGATTGAACGTCACGCGTCGACCGATACAAGTTCAGCGCGAGTGCGACGGCCAGAATC
>JBGTJM010000401.1:0-2053 GCA_041745115.1 Thermomicrobiales bacterium | reverse complement strand
TCCGCGATGTCGGTGCCGTCGTCGAGGACCAGCCGGACAGGGTTTCCGTTGCGATCGCCCGGGGCTGTGATCGACCCCTTCGTACCGAAGACCATCCGGTGGGCGAACGGCTCGCCGTGTCCGGCATGATGATGGACCCACTGGCCAAGAGCGCCATTCTCGAACGTGATCAGTCCGAAAATGGCGTCTTCACCGGTCGCCTCGATCTGATCCGGAACGTTGGCTGCCCACTTCTCATAGAAGCCTCCCGGGCCAGATGTGTCGCGGGAGAAACGGGTTTTTTCGAAGATGCGAGCATGCCCGAATGCGCTGACCGCGTCGCCGAAGTAGTACTGCAGGATGTCGGTGTTGTGGACTCCGGCGTCGAGCGTGATTGTGCCAGTCAGTTTCTGGTGTCGCCAGGGTGTGATGAAGATCGAATCGCGACCGCCCACCGACGTTTCCATCATGAACTGGGGCTGGCCGATTGCGCCGTCCTCGATCAGTGCCTTGACCAGCCGGTTCATCGGATCACGGCGGTAGTTCTCGGCCACTGAGAGGATCGCCCCCGATCGTTCTGACGCGGCGATGATCCGCTGACAGCCGCGGACGGTCAGGGCCAGTGGCTTTTCGCACAGCGTGTGCAGGCCCAGGTCGAGCAGATCGGCGGCGACTTTGTGATGGGAGCCGGTGTCGGTTGTGCAATCCGCTGCTTCCAGACCGTCCACTTCACCGTCCATTCTGGCGAGGTCGGTAAAGACGGCCGGCTTCCGGCCAAGCATCGCGGCGGCTTCATCGGCGAGATCGCTGGCGTTCTGCTCGTTCAGATCGCAGACCGCCACGAGGTCGATCAGCTGCTCGCCTGCGCGAGCCAGCTCGCCAAGCCCTGCCAGGTGCCGGCGCCCCATGCCGCCACATCCTACGATTGCGAGTTTCACTGGTTCCAAGTCGTTGCTCCCCACTCGTTTTCCCTTGTCAGGGTCTCTTATTCGCTGAATACAATGCAGACCGGCGTCGGTGTCTCTGTGACGACGCCGGTTTCGCTGAGTAAACCAGACTCCTGATCGCAGTGGAATGTCACGATCGTGTCGGAGTGCTGGTTGGCAGCGAGGAGCCAGTTGCCGGAAGGGTCGATCGCGAAGTTGCGTGGCTCCTTGCCACCGGTCAGCTGATGACCAATCGGTGTGAGCGCTCCAGTTGTCTCATGCACCGAGAAGATAGCAATACTGTCATGGCCCCGGTTCGATCCGTAGACGAATCGACCGTCCGGCGAAACGACGATATGGGCGCAGGTGCTTTCGCCGTTGAAATCTGCGGGCAAGGTCGACGTGGTCTGCCGTAGGGTCGCATTTCCTTCGCTCCCGTCCCAATCGAGCACGCTCACGGTCGACGAGAGCTCGTTGATGACGTAGAGCGTGGTGCCACTCTTGCCGAACGCGAAGTGACGAGGCCCAGAGCCGGGCTCGATCTCGACGGAGTTATGCCCCTTGAGAGTGCAATCGTTTTCGTCGAACGTGTAGATCTCGACGCGGTCGGTGCCGAGATCGGTCGCCAGGATGAATCCGGCCACTGGTGACGGGGCGATCATGTGGGCGTGAGGCCCTGACTGGCGTCCTGCTTTCAGGCTCGATCCTTCATGCTGAACCATGCTCGATGCCGGTTGCAGACTGCCGTCCTGATTGATTGGAAATGCTGCAATGGTGCCGCTGCTGTAGTTCGCGGTGAGAACGCAGCGGCCGCTTCCATCGACGCAGACGTAGCAGGGGTCCGCACCGAGCGAGGTCTGGCTGTTCAGCAGCGTCAGCCCGCCGGATTCCGGGTCGCGTTCCAGGGCGGTGACAAATCCCTCCCGCAGCTCATTTGCGGCGTAGAGAAAACGCTCGCCGGCGTAGACCATATCCTTGCCTCGATGCAGGGCAAGATAGGAAGGGTTTGAGATGCCTGGAACCGACGCTGTTGCCGTGAGCGATCCATCGTCCGGATTGAAGCGGAAAATCTCTATTCCCTTCGCGGTGCCCATGGGCGACTCGGTATAGGCTCCAACATAGACAAACATTCGGGCTTCCTTTCTATA
>JBGTJM010000400.1:0-12635 GCA_041745115.1 Thermomicrobiales bacterium | reverse complement strand
TATTGTTGAAAAACCAGAGCCACGCCGCGATCGGAAGGGGCCAGAGACAGCACGCTGCGGCCGTCGATCAGGATGTCTCCGGCATCTGGCCAATCAAGGCCAGCAATCATCCTCAGAACCGTAGTCTTTCCACACCCGCTTGGTCCGAGGAGGGAAAAGAACGTGCCGGACGGGATCTCCAGATCGAAGTCGGCAACAGCTGGCGGCAAACTCCGATCGAACGATCGTTGTACGCCCTGCAATGTGATTCGACTCAAGCCGTCGATCCTCGCAATCTGGCCAGGTGCCTGGAGATGAGTCCCCTCAGCATCAAAAAGACGACAAGCACTGGCGCGAGATACAGCACTCCCAGAGCAGCGACAACCTGCGAACCCGCTGCCTGTTCCACGTTTACAAAGAACAGGCGAGCGATAGTGGTCTTGGCTGGATCAGAGACCAGGATGATCGTCAGCAGAACTTCTGACCAGGCCAGCACAAATGCAAGGCCGGCGGTGATCGCGAGCCCAGGTTTCGCGACGGGGGTCAGAACATCGAGCCAGGCCCGCAGAATCCCCCTCCCGTCGACGGTGACAGCCTCATCAAGCGTGCGCGGCACCTTATCGTAGAAACTCTTCATGAGCCAGGTTAGAAATGGAAGCGACATTGCGGTTTGTGCCAGAATCAGGCCGCGATACGTGTTCACAAGTGCAAGTCTGCTTGCCAGATCGAAGAGTGCCACCATAGTGACAGCTGTGGGAATCGCGTAGAGCAGGAGCAAACCGAAGACGATGACATTTTTGCCCGGAAACATGACTCGGGAAAGACCGTACCCGCCCAAAGACGCCAGCAACGTAGCGAGAACCGTGCACGCTGCGGCGATCACCACGCTATTTCGCAAGGCCATTCCCGTTTGATTGTCGTCGAACACTATGCGGAAGTTGTTGAGGCTTGGCACGCCTGGCCAAAAGGTGGGACCTGTTTCTGCGCTGGTAAAAGCCGAGCCAAGCATCCACAGGAATGGTCCGCCAAACACGACGACAACCAGCACCAACAATCCCGTTGTCAGAAATCGCGCAGATAGGCTCTCGCAGTTCCCTTGCGTCGCGCTCATCCGGGTACCCTTCCGACTCGCAGAAAGATCAGCGCGAAACATGCGGTGATTCCCAGAATGACGACAGAGATCGCCGCTCCAAACGCAATCCGGAAGTCGGTGAATGCAACGTGATACGCATACAGGGCAATCGTTTCTGACTGGCGGGATGTGCCACCGCTGGTCAACACCTGATTCACGAGAAAACTGCCAGTTGCCAGAATCGTCGTCATCATAAGCACGAGAGCACCCACAGGACGGATTGCAGGCAACGTGATCGAGCGAAAAACACTCCAGCGCGATCCACCATCAATTCGCGCGGCTTCGTAGACGTCCCTTGGAATCAACTGCAGCGCAGCAGTGAACACAATCATGGCCAGCGCCACACTTCGCCACGACTCGGCCACGATGACAGAAAGCATGGGGAATCGTCCCAGCCAGTCAACCGGTGCCAGACCGATGCGGGACATTGCGCTATTGAGCAGGCCAGTTCGATAGTCCAGGATTCCAGCCCAGATCGCACCAGTGAGCACAGGTGGGCAGATTCCAGCCAGCAGGATCGCGGCAAACGCAGTTCCGGCGAGCCGGTTGCCGGTTCTCTGGGCGTGGTCGATCAGAAATGCGCAGGCGAGACCTCCGCCGGTCGCACCTATGACAGCAGCGCCCAGCGTGAAGACAATGGTGTTCCTCACATATTTCAGAAAATCTGGATCGTCGAGAAGCGTTCGATAGTTGTCGAGTCCGATAAACTCGGTCGATCCTGCCGTTGCCCCGAGCAGTGTCAGCGGGGTCGTACTGATCGCTATGGCCCATACGGCTGGAGCAATGAAGAATATAGCGATCAGGATAGCAGCCGGGATTAGCGTTGCGAGGTACCTGGAAGTCCGGCTCAGCACAAAACCGTCCAATGTGCCTCGGTAGAGCGACTCATTGGCACTCAGGAGATCGTGCCTTTGCGGACTATTGGTCAACGCGAGCACGTCTGACGAACGACATTGTCCTCGCCCAGTACGCGGGTCAGCTCACTCGCGTACCGCTCGACAGCTTCCACAGGCTCGGCCTCACCGGTAGCGACGATTCCGGTGGCGTTCTGGACAATCGTGATTAGCTCTCGGAAGGCGGGATCTGGCTCTGTGAGCAGCAGGACATCAGCACTCGCGACTATCGCCGAGAGAAACGCTGTCTGCTGAAACGATTGATCGCTGGCGGCATCTGACCGCGCCGGTATGTGAGGATCCACCAGGTTGAGCGCTATCTGATTCTCCCGGGCATTAAACGCTTCGACAAACGCCCAGGCCAGGTCTGGATGTTCGGAGCTGGTGTTGATGTACCAGCAATTTCCTGTTCCGCCAACCGCAAACGGCTCTCGATCATCATCTGTCGGAAAGAGCGCAATCCCAATGTTGGCTTCGGTATTTTCTGGATCGTTCTCGAGCCAGGGCTGATAGGTCCATGAACCGTCGTAGAGAATTCCCAGCGTTCCGTCTCCCATCGCCTGCCTCATCGCCGAAGTCGGAGAAGCGCCGGTCATCACATCCTGCGGAACGACCTGATCGATCTGATAGGCCTGTTCGTAGAACGAGAGCGCGTCCCTGATGGCACAGCTGTCGATGATCCACAAGCCCTCGCTGTCCACCAGCGTCCCGCCAAAGGCGTGAACTAGCGGGACGAACCCTCTGACAACAGTACTGTTTCCTCCATTTGCACCTGCGTAGAGTGCGTAGGGAATCACCTCAGGATATTCACGTTTGATCGCCAGCGCTGCCTCCAGAATATCGGCTGGGGTATCAGGATTCCATGGATCGGGTAACCCAGCTCCTGCAAAAAGATCGCGCCGGTAGTAGAGAAAATGGGTGTCCATCGAGTAAGGTATTGCCCACACATCTCCAGCATAGGTGACCGTGGCTCCGAACTCGTCGCGATACTCTTCCCAGTCGTCCCAGTCGGCAACATAACGGGTGAGTGGAGCGATGAGACCTGACTCGGCAAGCTCAGCGACTGCCACTCCTGAAAGGAGAAAGACGTCGGGTCCCTGACCTCGGCTTAGCTGAAGCACGAGTTGCGTTGCGTAGCTGCCACCTGCACTTGCCTCCACCTGCAGGCTGGCATCTGGATTGGAGGATGCAAGCTCTTCAGCGGTGGCCTCGACGAATGGGTGTACCGTCTCATCTGCACCATCGAAACCGATCTGGATTGTTCCAGTCAAATCCTGAGCGTGAACCGGCAATGTATTTTTCAGGACAGCCGCCGAACCGATCGCGACCCCTCCCGCGAGGAGAGAACGGCGCCCCATTCGAAGGGGCCATTCGACCGGTTGAGTTACTTCACCAGCTGGGTTATGCGGTTCCCTCGAACAGTTGAAGCGGTCGTTCACGTTGGCGCTCCAGTCCTTGAAGACTCAGGTTGTCTGCATTGGATGATAGGCGTCGCTGCAGGCTGAACAACCAGATGCATTGTAGGAGACGGGTCAATGCGCCGGAATTCGTCGCCGCTAGATTAGTGTTTTGAGCTTGGAAAGATCAATATTCCCGCCAGTCGCGATGACAACGGTTTCGGCACCGACGGGAGCCGCGACTTTGCCGGTGATCAATGCTGCAACTCCAGCTGCTGCAGCCGGCTCGACAAGCAGCCTCGTGTGCTGGATCGTCTGCGTCAGCGCTGAAGCAATCTCCTGATCGGTCACCAGTACGACATCATCAACCAACTGGCGAACGACTTCCAAATTTGATTCCGCAGTGAATGGCGCCGCAAGTCCATCAGCGATGGTGGCAACACTCTCGAGTCTCTGTGGCGAACCAGCCTGCAGAGCTCTCGTGACTGTCGGGGCGCCTTCTGGTTCGACACCGACAATCCGAACGTTCGGATGCGTCGCTTTCACAGCAACCGCAACTCCGCTGATGAGTCCGGCTCCGCCAACCGGTACGACGAGCACCTCGAGTTCCGGAACATTCTCCAGAATCTCCAAGCCGAGTGTTCCCTGTCCCGCCATAACCGCACTGTCGCCGAAGGGCGAGACGAATACACTCCCAGAATCGTCTCGCATGCGCTCCATCGCATCGAAGGCCTCGTCGATGGTCGGGAACTGCCTGATCCCTGCGCCAAAAGCGCGAATGGCATCGACTTTGGTCTGCACAGCGTTCTGGGCCATGAAAACCGTGCAGGCCACGTCCATCAGTCCAGCCGCCCAGGCGAGCGCCTGACCATGATTGCCCGCCGAGAAAGTCACGACTCCTCGCTGTTGCTCCCCGGCTGAGAGTTGGCGTACTGCGTTCAGTGCCCCTCGTGCCTTGAAAGAACCGGTTCGCTGAAGGCACTCGGCCTTGCAGGACAAACGTGTATTTGACACTCGCGAAAGCGCTTCGCTCCGCAGCATCGGAGTACGCACAGTTTCGGATTCGATTCGATGCTGCGCTGCCCTGATGTCCTCGAGCGAAATGGCCAGCGGAGTTTCACTGTCCAGAGTCATAGTCGTTCCATAATCGAAATGCCCCGCCATGCGCGATGTCACGCGGCCATTCTGGCACGTATCGCAGCGTCGATGCCGCATACTTTCTCAATGACATTTCCTGACGCTGAAACACGACCCTCTCCAATCGAGCATCGACACTTCGATCAGGCTGTCGTTGAGCGGGTGGCGCAGTCCCTTGGTATCGAATATCGACTGGCTCCGTTCAGCCTGCCGGGAGGTGCTGTCTATCAGATGACCGTTGAAGGCCTGGACGGAAGGCCAGCAACACTTCTGACCCTCTGGCCATCGATCAAACGCGTCGATGCCATTTCAGCTGCGGCTGCGGTGGTGTTCACGGATATTCAAACCGTCGATATTGTTGGTGAGGTAGAAGTCCAGTTCCGCAGGTCCAGTCGGGAGCTCCTCATCGTTGCCCGGAATGGGAAGGTTATCGTCCGCGCCTGACCCTAACATTCAGCTTCCATCACCCGTCAGGCTCGGCGCAAATCAGTAGCCGAGTTGAACGAGGCGATCAGTCGATGCCCAGAACCGGTCCATGATCGCTGCCTGCTCGCCCACGGACATCAACCTGGGCTGATTGAAATCCTCGATCTCGACGCCCTTTAGCCTCAGACCAGCGACGCTGTTGCCCCGCATCACCAGTTCCAGTATCAGTCCCTGCCGCACATTGACAGAGAACATCTGATCAAAGATGAAGTTTCCGACCGAGTACACGATTGGCTTCCCGCTATACATCCCCATGCCCTGGATAACATGCGGATGGTTGGTGACAACCATCGTTGCGCCGACATCGATGGCAGCCTTTGCGCCAGCAACAACCCAATCGGATGCGGTTTCGGAGTACTCGACACCAATATGAAAATACGGAATCACAATATCGTACATTCCAGCCAGAAACTCGATATCTGCCAACACCGCAGACAGCACATAGGGATTCGTACCCGGTGCGCTGGACGTAGCACCGGCGTATTCACTTTCGCCCAATGTCGAGAGCCAGACGGTCGCATCGTCGGGCCTTGGCCGTTCGTTGGCGGTCACGCCGTCTATGCCGATCACCGCGATCCGCGCGCCTCCAACCTCCGCCACGAACGGCGCACGCGCCTGATCAAGATCTCTGCCAGCGCCAAACCAGCCCATTCCGGCCTGATCGAGCGCATCGATGGTATCCAGAAGCGCGCTTGCACCCCAGCCTTCAGAGTTCCACCTGGCATGATTGTTGGCAAGACTCACGGCATCGATCCCGGCCATCTTCATGCCGTCGATCATTGCTGGACTGGAGACGAATGAGAATGTGTGCGGATCAGATGGTGCAGGGATATTTGACGACAGATTACCTTCAAGATTCGCGATCGCGACATCATAAGACGATAGCTCGTTGGCAACTTTCCGAAACGGGTGCGAGAAGTCCGCATACTCCGTCATTTTGAGATGCACATTTCGGCCTGGAACGATATCGCCCACAAACGCGATTCGCACGATGTCGTCATCCGGGCCGTGACGTAACGGATCGAATCCATCGACGGCCAGCACGTTTGCCCTGAAATCGAGATCGGACACCGGCACAACGGCAACGGCACCCGCTCGATTCCAGAGCTGATCCGCAATGTCGTTGTAGGTCGAAAACGTCTCCACTGCAATGGCCCCGGCCGGGGTCATCCCTTCCAGGGCCATTAGCTCCACTGGCAACGAGAATGGAGCTCCCAGCTCCTGCCAATCAGTGACTTCGGCGGCAAAGATTCGAGCCGGGGCTGAACCATCGACGGCGGTGAGCGGCAATCTGGGCGATGACACAAGGGCCATGCCATGCGGAACGCTTTCGCCTTCCTGCCCAGACGCTTCATCTTGTGAGTACGCAGAGGCGGCAGCCAACGAGACTGCAGATGCCGCGGTGGTCTTGATGAGCCCACGGCGCGAGATTTCGAGGGATCGTTCTCTAAGTTTTCGGTCGTCAACGCGATCTGCTGTCATACAAAGCCCATCTCATCTGAGAGACCTCTGCAGTCAGCCGGTCTCGCGTTCTCATAGTTTACCGTCAATAGGAGCCGATCAGGTGAGGCTGGCAAGGTCGATGAAACGAACGATGGCCCTCTCAAGAGAGACCGACACCGCCCGAACCCCGGCAGCCGAACCGATAACTGCGGCATCGTCGTCATTCGACAGCATGAGAACTTCAGCAATCACGGCGGGCACCTGCGACGGCTCTTTGAGTACTTCGAGCTCTGGGGCGAGGAGCAGATACTTCGTCCCGCCGGAAGCGAGGTCCGTTGCTGTACCCGGTGTGACCGCCTGTGCCCCACTGCCGGGGGAGGGCGAACCAAACTGCTGAAGCTGCAAGACCAGTTCCTCGAAAACCAGCGTCGCGAACAACTGATTGTAGGGCGAGAACTCTCGCTCATCGCTATACCAGACGGTGCTGCCACGCTCGGTCACGTCATTCGAGTTGCCAATGTGGATCGAGAGGATGAGATCGGATCGAGAATCGTTGCATCGATCGATGCGCGCCTGCACCTCATCCAGAGCAGCAATTTGCTCGGCCTCCTCCAGCGACGAGGCATCTGAGGAGGTCCTGCCATCACGGTTCGCATCGAGCCCCTGCGGGTTCGCTTCCGTGGACGACCGGGTGAGCACCACGGTGAAGCCTCGCTGCTCAAGCCTGACCTGCAGGTCTTTGGCGATTGCCAGGCTGAGATAGGATTCATCCATTGCTGGAGCTGCAGCCGTTGCCACTCGTTGAAACCCTCGGTCATTGCCTCCATGCCCCGGATCGAGACAAATGGTCATCCCGGAGAATCGCTGATCGTTTTTGATTTCGGCGCCCTGAGCTGCTGGCGATCCGATGCCGAACGGGACTTCCTGATTCGGAACCATGACCATCGCCGCGTCGGCAGTTGGTGTGGAGTTCTCGGCCGATTCTCGATCTGGCATCGCCAAGATACCCGCTGCTATCATCGCAGTCAGGATCATCAGAACTCCAACCAGCTTCAGGCCTGCCTCCATTTGCGGCCAGGGGTTGCGACCCGGTTCCCTGACAAAAGGAGGAATCTTGGCAGATGGGTCTTCATCTCCCCACCTGGGAAGAACGTCCTCGGTCGACGGCGGCCCGTTGTCCGTCCACCTTCCACTTCTCGATCGATCATGTCTGCTCATGAGCACCAGGAATGAACTCTGACGACGATCGGGTGTGGGAGCATTTGTCAGCCTTGGTTGGTCGATAGTCGAATCAGACGCAACTGCTCAGGCGAGCAGGTACTCGCGGGGCGACTGCCACCGGGTGCCGCGTGCGACGGGACAGCATAGGTTACGACCTGAAAGTCTGCAATCTCCGACACTGAAAGCCCAAAAGCTCAAGATGGATCAGGCGCGGAAGGCGACATCGAGTCTTCGCTCCGCACGACAACGCTCTGCGAGAAGCGATACCGGGGAATAGCCGGCAGGAGATAGCCTATGACGATCGCTGATACAACAGTGGCGGCACCACCAAAGGCTACCGCCTGGCCCGTTCCCACGAACGATGCGGTAACGCCAGCTCGGAACTCGCCAAGCTGCGGACCTCCCACTGCTAGGGTTCGATGAACTGCCGCAACTCTGCCACGCAGCTCGTCCGGGGAGAGAAGTGTGCGTGTAGCATGCCTCAGGCTCGCGCTAAGCACGTCAGCAGCGCCACTCCCGGCGAGGAACAGCAGCGAAAGCAAGAAACTGGTGCTCAGGCCAAATCCAATCAGGCATCCACCGTACGCACAGATTGAGAGAATCACCCCTATACCTGCCCTGTCTGGCAGCCTCGTGGCACTCAATGCTGCCGCTACGACCAAAGCTCCAGCGGCAGGCGCTGCCAGCAGGAACCCGAGTCCCTGAGGTCCGACATTCAGAACGTCCTCCGCGAAGATGGGCATGAGCGTCGTGGTGGCCCCAAAAAGCGTGGCGACGAAATCCGCCGACATGACACCTAGCAGAACCGGTGTTCGCCGCATGAATCGCAGTCCTTCGAGAGCAGACGCGATGCCACTCATTTCAGCCCGAATTCTCGGCGGTCGCGTGCGCATCACGAGTACCGAAACGATCACGATTACGAACGAAAACGCATCGACGATGTACGCCACCCCCACACCCAGGCCGGCAATCAGAAATCCGGCAATCGCCGGACCACAGATCATGGCAACCTGGAATGCGAGCGTGCTCATCATCGCGGCCGATGGAATGTCGGACTTTGGCACAACCAATGGAATCAGCGCCTGCCGCGTAGGATTGGACACACCTTCCACTGTGGAAGAAAGCACCGTGATAGCGTAAATAGCTACGAGGCCAATCGAGCCTCCAATGGTTAGGCCCGCGAGGGTGAGCGCCAGGATGAAGAGCAGGGATTGTGAAGCGACCAGAGTCATTCTGCGATCGCCTCGATCTGCTACCACACCGCCAGCAATCCCGAAAAGAATCACTGGTACAAAGCGGCAAAGGCCCAGGAGTCCCAGCATGAAGGGATCGCGGGTCAGCTCGTAGACATGCCAGGCGATCGCCACGCGTTGAATCTGGGAGCCTATCATTGACAGCAGTTCCGCTGACCAGAGAAGGCGGAAGTCGTAGTGAACGAGCACCCGATACGAGCGACTGGCACCAGGACCGGTCACGTGGCGGTGAAATCCTTTCGATAAGCCAGCTAGTCTCGGACAGTGCGACTCGGAGAGGCATATAGCCGCCTGCGGCGGCAACTCGAATGCCGCTGATTGTAACCAGATAGCCCGAACAGCCAGAACAGCGGCGCGCCAGGCGATCTTTTCGGAGCATGACATTGAAACGGACAGGGCCAGAAGACTGCACCTTCATCAGCACCCGGGTCGACTTGCCTCCTGCGGGCTTTCGACGACTCGCATTGCTTCTCAGCAGAGCAGTCCGGCTACGCTGTCCGCTTTGCGGCTCCCCCGGTATCTTCGACCATCCGTGGTCGCTGAAACGGTGCTGTCCGGAGTGTGGATACACCTTTGCGCGGGAGGATGGCTATTTTCTGGGAGGTTACCTCATCAATCTCATCGTGGCCGAGGTGATTGGCATGGGTGCGATTCTGGTGGTTCTACTGCGGAGCGATCTGTCCGTTGGCTGGCAGCAGATCATCGCGGTTTCAGCGGCGATACTTCTGCCAGTGTTGTTCTATCCGTTCTCCCGCACGCTCTGGATGACTTTCGATCACATGGCAAAGCGCGATATGGACGATGCGCAGATTCGTGGCGGCGACTTGCACTGACAGTGCGGGCAATCTCGATATCGATATACTCAGCCAAGGACAAGAGAAACCGCAAGGACGACCATGACTTCTATTCGAGAGCCTGAGCAGTTTGAGTTTCACCGGGATGAGGGTTCGAACCGTTCTGACAACTTGAGATCTCACGATTCCGTTGCTGGAAAACGTGAAGTGGATCTTTACGTCCGGACGTATATGACGCTCCTGCAGAGCTCAGGAGCCGTAGGAGTCTCGAGCTTCGAACCTGCCCACCTAACGGCTGCACCGTCGCTCCACGCGGGAGCGTCCGAGCCAGTTCCCGATCTCAACGCACTGATCTACTCGGTGCAGCGACTGCCCGGTTGCATTCTTGAGGTGAAAGAAATCGTTCTAGGACAGAGCGCCGAATCGTTCGAGCAAGCCGGCTATGGTGACACGGCCAGCTGGACAACACAACGTGCTCCGGGCCGGCGCCGAAAGTGGCTCTGGGACGGCAAGGAAACGCTGATTGCTCAAATTGCTTCGGCGTCGGACCTCGACGACTTGATCCCTTCAATCGTGGCCGTTCAAATCGAACTCACGAAAATTCATCGAATCTTTCGCAACGACCCCGATCTGGTCCGAATCGTTCACGAGGCAAGGGACGAGGCCGAAACGGGCAATCCACTGGATGAATCGCTCATCGCCTTGATTGGCACCAGGCTGGGTCTCAGCGGGCAGGATTGGGCTCGATTGCGCGCGGTCTGGGGACAGACCGTGTGGGCAAAGCTGGCAATGATATCGAGCGTTAGGAAGCGGTACTCGATCCGGATGCTGAGCGGCACATACGTTGGGTATACGCGCTCGACCAGGCAATGGTGGCAGCCGGCACAACAGCGCCTGCGCGATTTGAAGCTCGACGAACGACCTGTGTACTTCGTTTCATCCAATACGCACAGCCTGGTCAACACACTGACCGGAACTGCTCAACGAAGAAAGTCCCTCCTGACAGACTACATCCGGCACTCGGCGAATCACGAGCTCTTGCCGGAGCTTGAAGCTCTCGAAGCTGGAACAAGTCGTTCGTCCTGGGAAAACCTGCTCTACTTTGCAGCACGCGGTTACTTTTCCGATCCAGCAATGGGCAAGGAGCGAGCGCTGAGAAACGCCGAGGAGCTGGAGCGCGGAATCCACCACATTAGCGCCCGCGGCGCGCAAGACGTCGGGATCCAGATCATCGATCTGTCCCGCCTTGATCGAAATAGCATGGATCCCCGATTGCTCCGAGCCGGCGAGACCCTCGAACCGTCCAATACCGACGCGGTGATCATCAATATCAACTATCCGCTGGGGATGTCTGCGTATCACATCATGAACCAGGTTGCGATGTCGACTGATCTGCTGCGTGGCATCTATGTGCTCGGAAAAGCTGCCACCCTCAACGGCAGAATCGGCGACGTCATGATCGCGAACGTGGTTTACGACGAGCACTCCGGAAACACCTACTGGCTCGACAACTGCTTCAGCTATCAGGATCTTGCTCCGTATCTTGTCTACGGTGCGGCGCTGGACAACCAGAAAGCGGTAACTGTCAAGGGCACCTATTTGCAGAATCAGGGGTATCTGGACTTTTACTACCGAGAAAACTACACCGTTGTTGAAATGGAAGCAGGTCCATACCTCAACGCGATCTACGAGGATATCTTCCTGGGTCGATATCCCGATGACGAGGCGATCAATCTGGCGCAACACTCTGGTCAGCGTGTCGATCTGGGAATCATTCACTACGCCTCGGACACTCCGTATACTCGGGCCCAGACACTCGGAGCTCGCGGAATGTCGTATTACGGGATGGATTCGACCTACGCATCAACCCTGGCAATTCTCCGCAGGATCTTCGACAGGTCCGGTATGTTGGTGACGCAAACCGACGAAACCGGTTCAGGTCTCGACGAGGAGCGGCGCAACAGCCGCTGAGATTCTTGGCTTCACCATCAGCGCGGCTTGATGCCGAAAACCGTGGCGGCCGCTTGGTCCGCATTTCGGACCAAGCCAAATATTCCTTGATGCTGGCGCCCTACCTGATCGGGCTCTCGGTGCTCGTGGTCGGACCGGGAATAGCCGGATTCGCACTGGCGTTCACGGACTACAACCCCTTGCGATCGCCGAGTTTCGCTGGCTTGGCGAACTTTCGCGAGCTACTCGACGATCGCATTTTTCGTATCGCGATCAAGAACTCGCTCTTCTACATCGCGATTGCCGTTCCATTGAGGCTCGCTGGCGCACTGCTCACCGCGCTGCTTCTCTTCAGACCACGACGAGGAACCACTGCCGCCAGGGCTGCGGTCTATCTGCCAACCGTCATACCCGATATGGCGTGGGCACTTGTCTGGCTCTGGATCCTCAATCCCATCTACGGGCCTCTCAATCAATTCCTCGCTCTCCTGGGGATCAATGGCCCCGCATGGATGGTCGATACCCGGGCTGCGCCCTTCGCCATCATTTTCATGATGAGCTGGCAGATCGGTGAAGGTTTCGTGATTTGCCTTGCAGCGTTGCAAAACGTGCCGAGAGACTTGCTCGATCAGGCTCAGGTTGATGGCAGCTCAGTGGTCCGCTCCTTCGGAGGAATAACACTGCCGCTGATTGCACCGGCTCTGATGCTTCTGATCTTTCGTGACACCGTTTTGAGCTTCCAGGCGAATTTTGTGCCAGCGTTGATTGTAGGCAAAGGGGGCGGACCCGATTTCGCAACGATGTATCTTCCAATGCACATTTACAACACCGCGTTCAACTATCTGAGATTTGGGTACGCGGCAGCCTTGACGACGGCAATGTTCGCGGTGACCGCTCTCATCGTGGTGTTGCAATACGTTGTGGCAACTCGCTGGGGATTTGGCTTTCGG
>JBGTJM010000399.1:0-5059 GCA_041745115.1 Thermomicrobiales bacterium | reverse complement strand
GTTCTACGCCGGAACAGGCTACTACCGAATGGCCACAGACCAGCTCGAACGGTTTCGCGACGCAGTTGCGTCTGAATCCTCTGGACCGGTGCTGGTCACAATTGTGCAGAAAGCCCGAGAAAGCGATCTTGTGATTGAGGGGGCTTCCCTCAAGTCCGCGCCACGTGGGTATCCGAAGGACCATCCCAGAATTGAGCTTTTGCGGATAAAAGAGATGATTTACGGCGCTACGATGCCGCCCGGCGACCATCTTCACGATCGGCGCGTCTTCGACTTTGCCATGGCAACCTGGCGGACTGCCCAGCCACTTACCTCGTGGCTGGACAAGCACGTGGGCTCATCTAACCTCGATGAACCCTCGAAGTTCGGCCGCTAACTCGTTCGGGAGAAACGAATGCGTCCTACCGCAACAAATCAGCAGCAATCTTTTCCGCCACCATCAGTGCCGGAAGATTCGTGTTCGCTTTGGGCACGTTTGGCATGATCGACGCGTCGCCAATCACCAGACCTTCAATGCCGAACACCCTGCCACTTGCATCGACGACCGCGCTCGGATCGTCAGTCCGACCCATCTTGCATGTGCTGGTCGGGTGATAGTCGTGCTCACTGATCGTCGGGATCAGAGCGCGCAGCGCTTCGTCAGATTCGATGGACTCACCTGGAAATGTCTCCCGCCCGATCAGCGCGGCCAATGGCTGCTGAGCGGCGAGCTCCCGTGCCTGGCGCACGCCGTCGACGAGCCCATCGAGGTCATACCCCTCTGGGTCGGTCAGATAGCGGTGCTCGATCAGGGGTGCTGATTCGGGATCACTGCCAAGGACTCGGACCAGACCACTCGACCGCGAAGCCATCACCGCCGCTCCGATGAAGATGTCCCAGTCGCCCGGTCCGTTCCGGTGCGCAATCGGATACAGATGCAGGTCGAACGGACCCTCGCAGCGCCTGGAGCTGGCGAGTGCAATGGTGCCCTCTTCTCGCGGCATCCCTCCATTTGCCACGAATTCATCGAGCAGGGAGGTTAGCTCTGGAGTTCCGGAGTATTTCACCGCAACCGCTGGATGATCCTGCAGATTCTTTCCAACACCCGGCAGCGAATGCGCTACGTCTATCCCGGCTGCCTCCAGTTCGGAAGGATCGCCAATTCCCGATCTCTGTAGCAGGAGCGGCGTACCATATGCTCCGCAGGCGAGAACGACGCGGCCGGCCTTGATGGTCCGGACCCCGTCAGGACCCATTACCTCGACTCCGGACACTCGACCCTGCTCGAAGAGCACGCGATTGGCCACGGTTTGCGATTCGATGCGGAAATTCGCCAGATCGCGCACCGGATCAACGTATGCAAAGGATGCATTCCAGCGAGTCGACCCCGAGATGTTTACTGGTCCGATGCCGAGACCGTGCTCGATTTCCAGATCGCTGAAATCGGAAATCGATGGCAGTCCGGCTGCTGGCGCACTATCCAGCACTGCCTGGTGAAACGGCGTCACCTCGGATCGATCTGGCACATGCACCCGGAATCGCTCGTTTGCGGTCCTGAAGAACGGCGTTACGTCATCAGCGCCCCAACCGGGATTTCCGAGCGCCACCCAACCGTCGTAGTCGCTTCGGTGACCCCAAACGACCGCGCACCCGTTGTGAGAAGAGCATCCGCCAATGACTCTGGCGCGCTGCATCAGCATTCCGGTCCGGCCATGCTGACCGTCGTTGGCATAGTTCCAGGAATGCAGATCAATAGGCATCAGCGACGGATCGAGCAAGCGGGCTGGCCATCTCCCAGAATCCGGCGGGCCGAAATCCGGGCCAGCCTCGATGAGCACAACCGACTGCCCAGACTCGGCCAACCGGCCAGCAATCGCCGCACCACTCGTTCCACCGCCAACAACCACCGTGCTTTCAGCGTTCATTCCATCTCCAGAGTTGCGTTGCTGCATGATTGACGTCCCACTCGGCATTATCCCAAGATTGCGAAATCGATTCTCGCAGTTTGGTGAGGAGTACTGTTCTGACTATTTCTGGAGCTCATCAGATCGATCCATTGCCGCGGATCGAGGTGCTTTCGTTGTCCACACTGCGAGAAATGCGGCCGGTAGCCCTTTTCACCGACGAGGGTTCGTGGGGTGCGTTGAACGGGATCCTGCAGCTCGATATCCGGTGGCAGGCCGATCCTGGTGATGCATCACAGGATCGGTTTGAGCAATTGGCCAGTGAGATACCAGCAGATGCCGAGGTCATTTACGCCGTAGGCGGTGGGCTACCTGTCGATGCAGCGAAATACGCGGGAATGAAGAGGGGCCTGACTGTCTGCGCCGTTCCGACCGCGCTATCGGTCGATGCGCACTTGACGCCAGCGAGCGGTATCAGACGAGACGGATGCGTATTCTACGTTCCGACGCCACCACCAAAAATGCTTTATGTCGATTGGAGTGTGATTTCCTCCGCGCCTTCATGGGTTCGGGCGGCAGGAATTTGTGACGTCCTCTCCATTGCCACGGGACTCTGGGACTGGCAGTTTGCAGAGCGACGCGGCCAACAGGCTCCTGGTCAGCAATGGACCCCCTATGCAGCATCTGTTGCCCAAATCCTGCTAGATGAAGCCATCACGATTGCGCAATCTGCCGGAAATGGTGAGATCACTGGCCTTTCTCGATTGCTGGAGCTCCTGGCGCTCGAGGTCCAGCTTTGCAACCTGATCGGGCACTCCCGGCCGGAGGAAGGTGCTGAACACGCGTTCGCTTATTCGATCGAGAACCTGGTTGGCAAGGGGCTGCCCCATGGTGATCTGGTCGGACCAGGGATTCTGGCAATCGCTGCAGCCCAGGGCCAATCCATCGATCGATTGCGCGAGGCACTTCTGGCATCTGGCGCTCGGCTGGACCAAATTGCCGCCAGAGACGCGGAAGCCACGCTTGTCGATCTGCCTGCATATGTAGCGAAGCATCGATTGCCCTTTGGAGTTGCTCACGAGCTGACCCAAGAGCAGCACGAAGCTGCTATGCGGGCGGTCTGGAATTGACGGCTTGTGTCGTGGTTTCACCCGCCGGGAGTTCCATTTTATGGGCGTTGCGCTAGAATGCGCGTAAGTCGTACTATTCAGTACAAGTCACACGTAAATGGGTGAGGATGACATGCGCGAGCAACAGACACCGATCCAGACAATGAAGATTTCCGATGTGCGTAGTCAGCTCAACATCTTGATCAACCGGGTCTATCGGCAGGAAACGCGAGTCCTGGTGGAAAAGAGCGGAATCCCGGTGGCCGCCCTCGTGTCGATGGACGATCTCGAGCGTCTGAACCGTCTCGATTTGGAGCGAGCCGAGCGATTCGGCATCATCGATGAGATCCGCTCCAGTTTTCAGGATGTCTCGCCTGAAGAGCTCGAGCGAGAAGCTTCCTGTGCCCTGAACAAGGTGCGGGAGGAGATGCGAACCGAGCGAGAAACGAAGTCCGCCATCAAGTGATTATCCGGGTAGTGTTCGATGCCAATGCGCTGGTTGCTGGATTGCCAGCGGCTAGTGGCACGCTCGCCGAACTCGTCGACCATTGGCGAGTTGGACACTTTCATCTCGTTGTTTCATCCCATTTGCTTGCGGAGGTTACCCGGGCGTGGAGCAAGCCCTACTGGCGGGCAAGATTGACGCCTGATCAACGAGAGCGGATTCTGTTCCTCCTTGAAGAATCCGCTGAGCGAGCTCCCATCACCGTCGCAGTTCATGGCGTCGCAACGCATCCAGAGGACGACTTAGTGCTAGCCACCGCTGTGAGCGCGAATGCCACTTACCTGGTTTCCGGCGACAAACAGTTGCTCGATCTCGAGCAGTTTGCAGGTGTGACAATCATCTCACCACGGCAATTTCTCGCCGTGCTCGATCAGCGCGATCCCGATTGAGCCTGATCACGAGACAACGCATTCCGCCTCACAGACCTTGCACCCCTGCAATGCCGAGAGACATCGGTCGATGCGGTGGGACGGTGGCGGGCGACACCACCCCGAAACCTTCGCCTCGAGGACCACGCCAGCTCGCTGATCGTCCGGGCTGACCAATTCTCACAGGCTATCACTTCAGCGGTTTACGATGAGTGCTCCCTGTCAGTAATAGATCGACGCTATGCGCCATGCAACGATGTTGCCTGGCAAGACAGAATCTGCAGGATGCATCTCATTTCTATCTTCGTGGTGTCATATGTGTATCAGATTCACCTAACAGCGGTTGGCAAAACTGTCACATTTGTGGCCAATGGGCTTGACGACCTCAAGGTTTTCTGCATAGCATCCCTACGAGGCAACGAGCGGAGAAGATGACGTGCGCACTGTCTGAGCGCACACTATCGCTCAATTCGTCGGCCAGTCGTCTGACGTACAGGAGTGAAGCATGCGAACGCGAACACATCAGTTGACGCAGCAGCGAATCAGCCGCAGAGGGATGCTTGGTGGCGCGGCCGGGGTCGGCGCAGGGCTGGCGCTTGCCCATCCGATGGCACGCCAGTTCGGCGTTTCAGCGGCAACGGACCTGTCTGTGCTGACTCCACTGGCGCCCGATCCGGCTCCCCCGGGCGTGGCTGAGTTCTCTCAGGAGGCTTTCGACGAGTGGAAGGCCGCGAATGACGCAAACGTAAGCTACGAATCGGTGGCGTGGTCCGAACTTCACGACAAAATGGCGACAAACTTCGCATCCGGCACGCATGTGCACGACGTCATGTACAACTGCGGCTGGGTACCCGAATTCAACACTTTTCTGACCCCTATCGGGGACATGATCTCCGATGAGCTGCGGGCCGATCTGCCACCGTCGAGCTTTAGCACGGTGACGTGGGATGGCCAGGAATTCGGCGTGGTCTTCACTCTGTCTCTACTCACCCTTTTTTACAACACCGAGCACTTCATAGAAGCCGGACTTGATGGCCCGCCGGCAACCTGGGATGAGCTGAAAGGCTACGCAGAGGAGCTCACGCGAGACGGCCGCTATGGATGGGTCCTCAACTATGGCGCTCCTGAAGGCATTGGCGGTGTCGCATCCTACTGGCAGGTCTACCTGCAGCAGGCGGGTGGCACGATGTTCGG
>JBGTJM010000398.1:0-2750 GCA_041745115.1 Thermomicrobiales bacterium | reverse complement strand
CCCTGCCTACCAGCAGCTCTACGGTGTGGCTCAGGGGATTGGATGTGACGTGACCCCGTGGACTGTGGGCCACTCCGATGGGAGGTTCGGGTTCGATCTGGACGAGCTCGAGCGCCTGGTTCGACCAAATACCAGAATGATTGTGGTGAATACGCCGCACAACCCGACTGGAGCGATCCTGACCGATCACGACCTGGAGCGCATCTACGCTTTGGCTGAATCAGTCGGCGCGGTTGTGCTTTGTGATGAGGCGTACAGGTGGCTGGATCTGCCGGAAGGACCCAAGCTCGCTGGCCCGATGCGTGACCTGGGTCCTCATGCGATTAGCGTTGGAACGGTTTCGAAGCCGTTTGGTTTGCCCGGACTGCGTATTGGCTGGATTGCAGCGACCGAAGAGATTGCCCACGCGTGCTGGTCGACCCGCGATTTTGTCTCGCTTTCACCTGCGGGGATCAGCGACTATCTCGCGAGGGTTGCAATCGAGCATCGAGATGCGTTCATTGCTCGCAATCACGCCATTGTCAACACAAATCTCCGAGTCGCCGACCGTTGGTTCGAGGAGCACAGCGACCTGGCCACGTGGTCGAGGCCTGAGGGTGGTTTGCTGGCCCTTGTGAGATATGCTGAACATGTACCGTCTTCGTTGTTGGCGGATAAGCTGGCATCTGAGTATTCCGTGATGCTGGCGCCCGGTTCGGCGTTTGGCTTTGAGCAGCACTTGCGCATTGGGGTTGGCCAGCGGCCGGACATCTTTGAGGAAGGGTTGCGACGCACGGCCGTGTGCCTGCAGTCGCTCTCGCCCGGTGATGAGAATCGTGAAGGTGAGTTTGCTGAGCAGTGTTGAAGCGAATGTTTGATGCGCCTGGGTTCGCACGCAGTGGGGGTTGAACTGGACGAAGCGATTGCTGGCCATTCCGAGGATTTGCCAGTTCTTGAAACGGTGGCCTTGACCAAGCGGTTTTCTGGAGTCCTGGCGCTGGATAGCCTTTCGGTGAGGGTGCCTCGGGCCGCGATAGGGCTGCTTGGGCCCAATGGCGCCGGGAAAACGACACTGATCCGATTGCTCCTTGGGCTCAGTCGGCCAACAACTGGATCTGCGACGGTTCTGGGCATGGACACGATGACCAATAGCATCAGTATCCGCGAGCGAGTGGGATATATGCCGGAGTCTGACTGCCTGCCCTCGAACGCAACCGCAGCGGATTTCGTGGGACATATGGCCGAGATGAGCGGTATTCCCAAAGTGCATGCTCGCCAGCGAGCAGCGGATGTGCTTTATCAGGTTGGACTGGATGAAGAACGTTACCGGCTGATCAGCGGATTTTCGACTGGTATGAAGCAGCGCGTGAAGCTGGCGCAAGCGCTCGTGCATGACCCGCAGCTGGTGTTCCTGGATGAACCTACTGCCGGGATGGATCCGCCGGGGCGTGATGCGATGCTCGAGCTGATTACCCGCGTGTACCGCATGATGGGAATGTCTGTGGTGCTGTCGTCGCATATCCTGGAGGACATCGAACGGGTCTGTGACTACGTAGTGATCATCAATGGTGGCAAGCTGATGATGTCGCAGGCAATCGGCGCTGCATCCGTTGATGAGCAGGAAATGGTGGTGCGCATTGGATTCGGGGCGGAAGCATTCATCGAGCGGTTGGCCTCGTATGGGATCGAGGAGGCGAGGATCGTAACCAACGGACAGTCATCTCCGTTTCCGGAGTTGATCGTGCAGCGGGGAGACGATCAGGCGCTCGATGCGATTCGAGATACCGCCATCGACCTCGGTGTGCCGCTGCGATCGCTACGAGGACGAGCGCACTCGCTCGAGGAACTCTATCTGACGTCAGTTGACGGTGCTGCCGTCGCTCAGGCGGCTGGCGAGGCACAGCAAGGTGAGTGACGGGACTCTGACGTCAGACCGAAATCCAAGTGAGGCGTTCGGTGAAGTATACGACCGTGGTTTCCAGCACTATGAGGGCGCTCGGCTGGGGAGAAAGCACGCGTTTCGGGCTTTGACGACCTACTCAATGAAACGGGCCCTTGGTTCGAAGAAGAGCTGGACGGCGAAGGTCGTGCCCGTGTTGCTGTATGTGGCTGTTTCGCTGGTGGTGGTGATCCCTCTGGGCATTCGGTCTTTCCTCGCCGATGCTGAGGTGCTGGAGTATTGGGACTACTTTGGGATCATCTTCGCCATTCTTGGCGTGTTTGTGGCGACCGTTGCCCCTGAAATGCTGTGTAACGATCGCAGGGAAAACGTGCTTACGATCTACTTTTCCCGGGCTATCACGCGGCCCGATTACCTGCTGGCGAAGTTGCTGGCAACTGCCCTGCTGACGTTGACCGTCACATTGCTGCCGATGGTCATCTACTGGCTGGGTCGTCAACTCCTTGGTGACAGTCCAATATCTGCGATGCGCGACAACATTGGTGATTTGTGGCGAATCATCATCATGAGCGTGCTGACCGCATTTTATCTAGGTGCTATTGGTCTGGCAGTTTCTTCATTCACGGGGAGGAAGGCCGTCGCCGTTGCGATCATCGTGGTTGGGTTTATCGTCGTGTCATCGCTCGCAGGAGCAATGGCTCAAGTTATCAACGATGAGGCGATTCTTCCCTTCCTGACCTTTGTCAGCCCGGCGCAGCTGATTGCCGAGTTCAGCAACGGGATCTTCGGTCAGGACGTTCCGGGAGAAGAGTTTGGCGAGGCATTGAGTGTGTGGAGCTATGCGGGGGGAATGATCGTCAGCGTGCTAATT
>JBGTJM010000397.1:0-2459 GCA_041745115.1 Thermomicrobiales bacterium | reverse complement strand
GCACGGTCTGCAGAATCCCGCCGTTTCGATAGTAGTCCAGCTCGATAGGACTATCGATGCGGGTCACGACATCGAACGCAATCTCGGTTCCGTCTGGTCGGGCGGCTTTCACGGTGAGCAGTTTGCCTGCGACCAGACCATCTGCAAGCCCTAGAATCGAGAACACTTCGTGTCCTGTCAGACCCAGGGAGTCGGCATTCTCTCCCCGCACAAACTGGAGCGGCAACACTCCCATTCCGACCAGATTGCTGCGATGAATACGTTCAAAGCTTTCAACGATCACCGCCCTGACTCCCAACAGCAGTGTGCCTTTGGCCGCCCAGTCTCGCGAAGAACCGGAACCGTATTCTTTGCCACCGATGACGATAAGCGGCGTTCTCTCCTCCTGATAGCGAAGTGACGCCTCATAGATTGTTGTTTGCTCACCTGAGGGGAAGTGCAGGGTGACATTTCCTTCTGATCCCGGCACGAGCAAGTTCCGCAAACGGATGTTTGCGAAGGTGCCGCGGATCATGACTTCGTGATTGCCTCGACGTGATCCGTAGGAATTGAATTCGAGTGGGGCAACGCCGCGGTCGATCAGGTACTGGCCGGCGGGACTAGTGCGGGCGATCGATCCGGCCGGGGAGATGTGATCGGTCGTGACGGAGTCGCCCAGGAGCGCCAGAACTCGGGCGCCGCCAATGTCTCCGGCATCTGGCGCGATCTGGTCGCCGAGAAAATAAGGGGGTTCCTGCACGTACGTTGACGCTGCGTCCCATTCATAGAGATCGCCTTCGGGGACCGGCAGCCCCTGCCATTGCTCGTCGCCGAGAAAGACATCGGAATACTCAGAAGCGAACGTTTCGGCACTCAGCGATGCTGCGATCGTGTCGCGGACGTCTTCTGGCGCTGGCCACAGGTCAGAGAGGAAGACTGGATTGTCATTGGGATCGTTGCCAAGCGGCTCGGTTGTGAGGTCGATGTCGACGGAGCCAGCAAGCGCATAGGCGACCACCAATGGCGGCGACGCTAGGAACGACGCTCTCACTTGCGAGTGAATCCGTCCTTCGAAATTGCGATTGCCAGACAGTACTGCGGCGACAACGAGGTTGTTTTCGTCGATGGCGGCGGCTACTGGCGGTGGAAGGGGTCCTGAGTTGCCGATGCAGGTGGTGCAACCGTAACCGACTGTATGAAATCCGAGCGCTTCGAGATAGGGAGTCAGACCTGCGTTGTCGAGCATTGCGGAGACTACCTGGGATCCTGGAGCCATGCTCGTTTTCACGTAGGCCGGAACACCGAGCCCGCGCTCTACGGCATTTTTGGCGAGAAGTCCTGCGCCGATCATCACGGCTGGATTGGATGTGTTGGTGCAGGAGGTGATTGCTGCGATCGCAACAGACCCGTGATGCAGGTCCTCGACGTCGTTTCCAATGGTGACCGGAACGTTGCCAAGGTGGGCGTGGCCGTTCGGTTCGGCTGAGCCAAGCTGATCAGGATATGAAGACCGAAATACTGACTGCACATCACCCAGTGCGACACGATCCTGCGGGCGTCGAGGGCCAGCGAGGCTCGGAACGACCGAGGAAAGATCGAGCTCGACGATGTCGTTGAAGTCCGGGTCGGGTGAAGCATCGGTACGGAAAAGTCCCTGAGCCTTGCAATAGGTCTCGACCAGCTCGGTGGGGCGGCCGGTTGTGGCGAGATACCTTAGCGTTTCGTCGTCAACGGGGAAAAGAGAAGCGGTGGCACCGTATTCAGGCGCCATATTCGAAATCGTGGCGCGATCGGCGAGAGAAAGACTGTTCAAACCCGAACCGAAGAACTCAACGAACCTGCCGACGACGCCGAATTTCCGAAGAATCTGGGTTACGTGGAGGACGAGATCTGTCGCGGTTGCACCTGGATCGAGGGCACCCGTGAGCCGAAAACCGACGACCTCCGGCATGAGCTGGTAGAGGGGCTGACCGAGCATGACCGCCTCTGCCTCGATACCGCCGACGCCCCAGCCGAGAACGCCGAGGCCGTTGATCATCGTGGTGTGGGAGTCGGTGCCGACGAGGGTGTCTGGAATTGCAATGGTCTCGCCGCCAGATTGGCGGGTGGTGACTACTGGAGCCAGGAACTCAAGATTGACCTGGTGAACAATGCCAGTTCCAGGAGGCACAACCCGGAAGTTCTGAAATGATTGCTGAGCCCAGCGAAGTAGCGCGTAGCGCTCGCTGTTGCGTTGGTACTCCATGGCGACGTTATGATTGAAGGCGAGCATGGTGCCGAAGTGGTCGACCTGGACCGAGTGGTCGATGACGAGATCGACTGGTACGAGTGGGTTGATGCGGGTGACATCGCCACCCATCCGGCCAACGGCTGAGCGCATTGCGGCCAGATCGACAACTGCCGGCACTCCAGTGAAGTCCTGCAATACGACCCTGGCAGGCATGAATGGCAGCTCAAAGTCTTCAGTTGCCGCGTTCGGA
>JBGTJM010000396.1:0-1541 GCA_041745115.1 Thermomicrobiales bacterium | reverse complement strand
TCGCATCGACTGGTGCGGCTTTCGCCCTTCGACTCAGCCCATCGGCGCCATACCGCCTTTGCTTTGGTCGAAGTCCTGCCGGAGATCGACAGCGACTCGGAGATAGATCTGAGATCCGACGACATCAAGATGGACGCCTACAGAGCATCAGGAGCTGGGGGCCAGCACGTCAACAAGACAAGCTCTGCGGTTCGGCTCACGCACCTTCCAACCGGCATCGTCGTGACCTGTCAAAACGAACGAAGTCAAATGCAGAACCGCGAATCAGCCATGAAAATCTTGCGTGCGAGATTGCTCGAGCGAAAGCTCCAGGCGGAGGCCGATGAACGCAGCCGCTTGAAAGGAAGCCACACCGCGGCAGGTTTCGGCAATCGCATTCGCTCGTACGTCCTTCATCCGTACACCATGGTCAACGATCACCGAACCGAGACCTCCGTCGGCGATGTCTACGCCGTGCTGAACGGCGAAATCGATGTCTTCATTAACGCTTATCTTCAGCAGTTCATCGGACAGACTTGATGACGCACTCAGGACCAGCAAAAGCAATGCTCTTCACATTGATCCTGATCATCAGCGGTGTCCTCCACGCTGGTGCGACCTCAGGCACTGTTCAGGTCGAATCATTACGCAATGAATTAGTCTCAGAGTTCCCGACCGGGTTGAGATTTGTTCTCGAAGTTGAGTTGGGAGCTTCGTCCTCACGGGCTGATCTCTTCTACCGGATCGGCAAGCACCCAACTCAGTACCTGAGCACAACGCGGTACGAGCCAGCCGAATCGCCGACGATCGAACTGTTCGTGGACATGCTCCTGCAAGGCATTCCGCCCGGCGTGCCTCTCGAGTACTTCTGGGTCGTTCACTTCGATGACGGGTCAAGCGCAGAAATCGGCGGTGGGCTGGTCGAGTGGATCGATACTCGTTTCGACTGGACGATGATTGCATCACCGGACATCGAGTTGTTTAGCTATTCTGGCGATGACAGATTCAATGAGTTTGCATTGGAAGTCGCCCAGAACTCCGCAAATTCCATCAGAGAGCGAATTGACGCTCCACCGCGACCTGAGCCTTTGCGAATCTGGCTCTACAACACACAAGCCGATATGGCAGGTGCGCTAAGTCCAAATAGCCGTGAGTGGATCGGCGGTGTCTCATACGCCAAGTTCTCACTAATTGCGGCAGTCATCGCGCCAGGGGACGAAAGGGCGGTCAATCGCACGATCACCCATGAAGTTTTTCATCAGATCTTCCACGACCGAACGGCGAATCCCTTTGTCAATCCAGCAGCCTGGCTCGATGAGGGCCTCGCAACCGCAGTACAGCTTGCCGGGCTCGAGGGACTGAATGAGGTTGTGGAGGAGGCCCACCTCGACGGTACGCTTCCAAGCATCAGATCGATGATCTCAGAATGGGGTTCAGACCGGCGAGCGGTAAACATCTCGTACGCCGCCAGTTACTCGATTGTGACGTTCATTCTCGAAGAGTTTGGCGAAGACGCTCTGCTGGTACTCATCGATCAGTATTCGCAGGGTGCTTCTCACGAG
>JBGTJM010000395.1:0-6413 GCA_041745115.1 Thermomicrobiales bacterium | reverse complement strand
CTCCGCCTGCCGCTACAACCCGAAAGAGCGAGTGGGCGACAACGCGTGTCCGTTTACTACCCTCTACTGGAACTTCCTCTCCAGGCATGAGGCTCGACTGCGCGCGAACCCGCGCCTCGGTCCGGCCGTCCTCGGGCTTGGCCGCCTGGACAGCGCCGAGCGCGAAGCGATCGAGCAGGCGGCGCGTAGATTCCTCGTCACCCTGACACCCTATGAACCAACGAGTTTCGATGCGACTGCCTAGATTTCGGTTCGCTCGGCGTTCCAGTTCTCAGACTTCTTCAAGAATTGGAAGCAGGAGTCAATGCGAGGTCAGCATTGCAGTGAAAACATATGGAGAGCTACATGGCTCCTAGACCTGAAACAAGCAACATGCGCCGAGATTTCGCCGATCGCAACGAGCTCGTCAAATACCTTGCGGAACAGTTTCCCGACATCGCTGCACGTGGAATCGAGGTTTCCTCGATGCGTGGCGGCCGTTCGCAGGCGATCGAAGCGCTGCAGCGTATCGATCCAATCGGGTATGGGCGAAACCGCAATTTTCTCTCTGGTGCTGTATCGCGTCTTTCGCCGTACATTCGACATGGGGTGTTGACGTTGGCAGAGGTCAGAGATGTCGCGCTCGCCAGGGCCAGAGACTCTAATCAGTCACATAAGTTTGTCCAGGAACTCGGGTGGCGCGACTACTGGCAACGCGTCTATGCCCAGATAGGTGACGGAGTCTGGATGGACCGGGAGCCCTACAAGACGGGATTCTCGAAAAGCGAGTACGCTCAGAATTTGCCGGATGATGTGGCCAAGGCCACGACCGGCCTCGCCTGCATGGACGGGTTCAGCGCAGATCTCAGAAGCTCTGGCTACCTGCACAACCACGCGCGCATGTGGATCGCGGCATACCTTGTTCATTGGCGAAAAGTGCGCTGGCAGGCTGGCGCCAGGTGGTTTCTGCAGCATCTCCTGGATGGCGACCCGGCAAGCAACAATCTGAGCTGGCAGTGGGTCGCCTCCACAAACAGCTGGAAACCGTACATCTTCAACAGAGACAACCTCGAGCGATTCACCGAGGGACGCTATTGCTGCGACTGCCCGGTCCGAGATCGATGTCCATTTGATGGATCGTACGAGGTACTCTCGTTGTCGCTCTTTCCGAACCTGGTACGAGATCAGAGCCCTCACAAACAGCAAGGCAAGGTATGACTTCCATAAGCGGAGCAGACACAATCATCTGGGTGCACGGTGATTGTCTGAGCCCAGCTTCGCCGGCCTTTACGCAATTCCCTGACAGCCCTGCGCTGTTCGTATTCGATGAGGTGGTGCTTGCCGGCTATCGGCTCTCGATGAAGCGCCTCGTCTTCCTCTACGAATGTCTTCTGGAACTGCCGGTCGTCATTCGCAAGGGGGATGTTGCTCAGGAGATTCTCCGTTTTGGTCGGGAACATCGAGCCTCACGAATCGTCACCATGTCCACACCTGCGCCGCGCTTTCAGGCAGTTGTCGAGGAGGTCAGCCAATACATCGACATGTACGAACTCGATGGCGATCGATTCGTCGATCTTCCGCCTGACATCGACCTGACCAGATTCTCCCGTTACTGGCGCAAGGCAGAACGTGAGGCTCTGCGTACGACCTCCGGTTCGCGCGTTGGCCCGCCAGCTCTTCCTGGTTTCGAAGATATCGTGTGAACGGTCTGCTGGCTGGAGAGCTCCCGGTCCATGCTCGGTTTCTCAGATTGCTTCACCACGTGAGGAAGCGATCATCAGGGCACTCTTGGAAGGATCGACCGGCGTGCCTCCAGATGCCCCACTGGTGGCGATAAGCGCCGGAAGGCTCGTGTCTCGACCCCGAGAAACTGCAGGCACAGTTAGAATAAGAGCGCAGCTCCGACGTTCCCAAAACCGTTTGCCGATCACCATTGAACACGTAGCGAGTCGAAGCAGCGGTATTTGGGGAGTTGCTGTGGACCGCATGCGACGGCATGGGCAACGATCGCAAGGATGTTTCTCGAGAGGCGAAGATGCCGCGGTTCATGCATGTCGATCCAACTTCGAAGTCGGCAAAGTGACCGGGTGCTTCAGTAGATGCGATAGGTAAAGGAAGGTGCTATGTGATGGCTCAGTTGCAGGAAGTGAAGATTTCCCCGGAGCAGATCGATCGATTCGGCAACCTGATTGGCCAGCAGGAAGTCGACGCTGCAAAGAAAGTCGCGGACCAGATCTCCAGCCATATGCACGGGCGGGTCTGGTGGTCGATCAACTCCACCGCCGCCGGAGGTGGGGTAGCTGAAATGCTACGGCCCCTCATCGGCTATGCCCGTGGTTCCGGCATCGATGCCCGGTGGCTGGTCATCGAAGGGACTCCCGAGTTCTTCCATCTGACGAAGCGCATGCATCATGCCATTCACGGGATGGCAGGAGACGGCAGTCCGCTCGGCGACGCTGAGCGCCAGATATATGAAGCAGTTCTGGCCGCCAACGCGAACGAGCTGCTTGTTGCTGTCAAACCGGGTGATGTGGTGTTGTTGCATGATCCCCAGACAGCTGGACTTGCACCGACTCTGATAGATCACGGAGCGCTTGTGATCTGGCGAAGCCACGTCGGCGCCGATTCCCCGAATGAGCAAACGCAGCTGGCGTGGGACTTCCTCTCGCCTTACCTGCAAGATGTCCCGGCCACGATCTTTTCGCGGCAGTCCTATGTACCCGATGTCATTCCTGCTGAGCGGACCTGGATCATCCCCCCGTCCATCGATGCGTTCTCCGCCAAGAATCAGGAAATGAACGATGACACAGTGCGGGCGATCCTCGTGCACGCTGGTCTTGTGGAAGGTCCCACGGGTTTAGGGGAGCCGGTCTTTGTCAGGGAAGATGGCACGCCGGGCCGGGTCGACCGCAGCGCCGACATCATTCGTCTTGGTCGTGCCCCGGCGTGGGACACTCCGCTCGTGGTGCAGGTCTCTCGCTGGGACCCGCTCAAGGATCCTGTTGGAGTGATGAAGGCATTCGCCGATCTTGTCAACGGCACCGCGCCCGCTGGAGCCGAGCTGGTGCTGGCGGGCCCCAACGTCACGGCCGTGACTGATGACCCGGAAGGGGGTTCCACCTTCGATCAGGTCATCGAGGAGTGGCGGCAGCTTCCGCATGGCGATCGCCAGCGTGTTCACCTCGCGTCGCTCCCAATGAATGACATCGAGGAGAACGCGGCGATCGTCAATGCGCTGCAGCGACACGCAGCAGTAGTCGTACAAAAAAGTCTCAGAGAGGGCTTTGGGCTCACAGTGACCGAGGCAATGTGGAAGGGCAGACCGGTTGTCGCCAGTGGAATTGGCGGCATTCTGGATCAGATCGTCGATGGCGAGCATGGTCTGCTGGTCGATCCAACAGATCTTGCTTCATTCGGAGCCGCGGTTGCGACGGTGCTGACCGACCCGGAACTCGCCAGCCGATTGGGCGAGAACGCGAAAGAGCGAGTGAGGGAAAGCTTCCTGGGGGTTCGTCATCTCCTGCAGTATGGCGAACTGCTGCAAAGGTTAGAGGCTGAATCACGTTGAGCCTTTTGATCCTCAGCGACCTTGCGGTTCAGAACAATCCTGACTCGCGTGCCTTGGTTGCAGCAGCCGTGCGAGAGGATACATCGAGCTTGGTGTATATCGATTCCAGGTGACCCTTGACCGTTCGAGGGCTCACAAAGAGCCGATCAGCAATTTGCGGGTTTGTAAGCCCGCCGGCCACCAGGCGCAGGACATCGATCTCCCGCGGGCTCAGTCCCAATGTGTGCGACGAACCACTCGGCATACCTGCGAATGAATTGGCCGATTGTTCGAACTGTGTTCGCCGTGGCCCCGCAGGCAGGGTCGACGAACACTCGGTCAGGATCCGCCGGAAATGGATGGTCTTTCCGGCGGTGTTCCCGAATGTATTGCCATCAAGCTTCGCGTCGAGCGCGAGGAGTCGCCACAGCAGAGATCGAAAACCATAGAGTTCCGCTGCCTGGATTCCTGCTGCTATTGCCTTGGCCGCTGCCACTCTGTCGTCCATGGCCAGCAGTGCTCTTGCTTTCAGATAGTCGAGGGCTGGGATGCTCAGTTCTGGATTGTTTCGCGGCGCTGCGTCAGATATCCGATTGACCGTCGCAAGCGATTCTGCGGCGTTCCCCATCGCGAGCTCGACTTCGCCCATGGCATACCAGCAACCCCGCAAATCCGCTCCCAGCATGTCGGCAGAGTCGCCAAGCTGGTCATCGAGAACTGACAGAGCCCTTTCGATCTGGCCGGCAGCTGCGAAGGCCCGCGCAAGTGGTGCCGCGACTAGCCGCGCGTCAAGAATCGATCGTGTTTCCTGAGCGAGAGACTGAGCCTGGCCGAGTGTGGCTATCGCGCCGTCGATGTCGAGCAGATCGAGAAGCAGGTACCCCATCGACACTCGCGCGAGCAGCATCCACTGCCGATGCCCAATGTCATCGGCCATCTTGATCGACCGTTCGCCCTCAGAATGTGCTCGTCCATACATGCCGCGCAAACCCCAGTAGGTCGAGGCAACCTGTCGTGCGAAAGCCTCGTGAGATCGCCACCCTGACGCTTCGGCGACCGTGATTGCCTGGTCGGCAATTGCGATATCGTCTCTGGCATGGATGGCGTTTGACGCTGGCTGCTCAGTTGCGAACTCATAGATTCCCGAGGCAGCGGCACAGTTGATCAATCCCGCCACTTCCTGATGAAGATCATGAACAGACACTGCTACCTCGGATCCCCTGCGGGCGAGGGAAAATGCCTGTTGCATGTCTCCAAGGATCAGATATGTTGTTGAGAGGAGGTTGGCCGCTGCGGTTGCCGAGGGAAGATCAGACGCGCTCTCGAAGAGCGCCAGCGCAGACCGTTGAGGCTCCGCTGCCTGATCGATGCGGCCCATATTGACATGCCAATAGCCTCTCCAGATATGCATGCGCGCGGCAAAGAGTGGGTCGTCTATCTTTGCAGACACCTCGCAAAGTTGTTCGAAGTAGCCGCCTGCCTGATCGTAGTCCTGATATCCCCACAGATAAGCAAGTTGCAGCAGCGCGTGCCACTGTCCCACCAGATCGGGAGGTTCTGTCCTCGTGGCGTGATCGAGCGCCTGTTGCAGGTCGCGTTCTGCCAGCTCGGTGTTCCAGGCAATCGTGTGCGCTCTGCCGCGCGCGATGAGCGCTTCGACAGGCGTGGGCAATCCCATCTCGCTTGCCATGGTGATCGCCAGAGTCAGCATCTCGATGGCAATGTCCGGAACCCGAAGAACTGCGGCATGGTTGCCAGCTCGGATCAGCCACAAAATGGCTTCCGGGCTTCTGGCAGCAACATAGTGCCGTGCAACATCGGCTGGAAATGCTGATTCCTGGCGCGAAAGCATCTCTCCGCATGCGTGATGCCATTGTCTGCGCAGTCCCATCGACTGCGCCTCGTAGACAGCCTGTCGAGTCAACCCGTGTCGAAATCGCAGGACTGGCCGATCAGTTAGCAGTTCGATCAAGTGGGCTGACTGGGCCTCATCTATTGCATCTTCGATATCGGCTGCGTTGACCCCCAGGACCTCCGCGATAGAGTCGATTCGGGCTTCCATCCCAAATACAGAAGCGATGCCCAGTAGCTCCCGGGTGTGGTCTGAGAGGTATCTCAGACGCCCCTCAGTCACTTGACGAACCAGGGGCGGCACCGAGATCGAGTTGAGCTCGCCCAGTATCCATCGATCTCCCGATGGCTTCAGCGAACCCTGGGAAACAAGCGTGTCCAAGAGCTCGTTCGAGAAGAACGGATTTCCTTCACCGCGGCTGTGAACGTAGTCGACAAGTCGAATGCGATCAGCCTCGGAAAGCTGAAACTGTCGCGCCACAAGTTCATCGACTTGATCGCGGTCGAGGGACCGCAGCGTGATTCGCAAGGGTCTTGCTTCACGTACGAGCATCGGCAATCGACTGAATAATGGTTGGTCCGGTCCCAGTTCACTGTCCCGATAGGTGGCAATAATCAACAGCCGATGCTCATCCACAGTCCGCGAAATATGGCGCAGGAGGTCGAGTGACGCGACATCTGACCAGTGCATATCCTCCAGTACGAGCACCGGCAAGCCGCCCCGGCTCAACCGCTTCAGGAAGTTTTCGAGGCCGGACTCGACATCCTGAAACCCGGAAATGACCTGCTCTGAACCTGCTCGTGTAAGCAGCTCCAGAAGTGGGCCGATTGGTTCGAATCGCTGAGCGGTCCGCAGAATCTGCCGCCACGGCCCAAAGGGCGGAGTGACTTCCAGGTCGTAGGAATAGCCTCGTAAAATGATTGACTTGATCACAGAAGCTTCAAGCAGGAACTGCTCCACGACAGAGCTCTTCCCGATCCCGGCATCACCGCCGATCAGAACGAGCTTGCCGACGCCCTCGGACGCACCGGCGAG
>JBGTJM010000394.1:0-4185 GCA_041745115.1 Thermomicrobiales bacterium | reverse complement strand
ACTACGACGGCACTGGGACCGATCTGCGTATCAATTGGGATGTCAAGTTCGCGAAGCATGGCGTTGGTACGATCATCTCTTCCAATTCTCCAGTGGACCCGCGAGGGCTGATTGTCCCCGGATATGCATCGATCGATCGAGATGATCGGACACCGTTCTGGCGGGAGCTGGGAAAACGGGTCCACGAGCACGATTGCGCCTACATCGTACAAATTGCCCATTCGGGTCGCCAGCGGGACATGGGTGGTATCGAGTTCAAGAAAGGCCTGAGCTCGACTGACAAGCCCGAGCCGATTCATGGTCTCGAATGCGAGCGAATGACGATTTCGCAAATCCACGACGTGGTGCAGAAGTTTGCCGATGCAGCCCGTCGAGCCCGAGAGGCCGGACTCGACGGGGTGGAGATTCACGGATGCAATGGCTACCTGATCACGCAGTTCCTTAGCTCAGCGATCAATGACCGGGATGATGAGTACGGAGGGTCGCTCGAGAACCGGGCCCGCTTCGCGCTGGATATCGTGCGCGCTATTCGGGCTGAGGTTGGAAGCGACTACCATTTGCAGTTCAAGATCAGCGCAGTTGAATACAACAATGCTGTTTTTCCCTGGGCCGGAAAGGGCAACACCCTCGAAGAATCGATTCAGGTCTGTCGTTGGCTGGAGGAGGCTGGTGTGGATGCGTTCCACGTTTCGAGTGGAGCGTCGTTCCCGCATCCCCGGAACCCTGCTGGCACGATGTCGCTAAAGGACATCGTCGACACCTATGACACGATTATTTCCAGTGGGCGGCACACTTTCCGCAACTATCTTGCGTTTCGGACATTTCCCTTCAATCGCGCTTTCAAGTGGCAATGGGAGCGATCCAGCAAAAAGCAGGTGGAAGGTATCAATCTCGATGATGCCCGGGCGGTGAAGCAGGCCGTATCAGTGCCGGTGCTTTGCACAGGAGGATTTCAGACCGCGTCCGTGATTCGCAATGCCATCACAGATGGTTCGGTGGATGGAGTATCGATGGCTCGAACCCTGCTGGCGAACCCCGATATGCCGCTGATGTTCGCACAGGGGTTGGATCGTCCTCCGCGTCCCTGCACCTATTGCAACAAATGCCTGGTGAACTTTATCGAGCATCCAGTCGGATGCTACGAAGAGCGTCGCTACGACTCGCGGGAAGCCATGGTCGAAGAGATATTCTCGGTATTTCATCTGGGAGATCAGACCATGGACGCCCCATCTCCACCGGGAGCATGATTCAGAGAGGATTCTGACCGTGACGCCGGATATTCTATTCGAACCGATTGGGTTCAAGAGTTTGACGGTGAAGAACCGCCTGTGGAGATCGAATATCTCCGGTCGGTTTGACAGCTACGATGGCTCTGGAAGCCAAACCAGAATCAATTGGGAGCTGAAGTTCGCCCGGAACGGGGTGGGTGCGATCATCTCCTCCTGGTGCGGTGTGGACTTGCGAGGACGTATCGTGCCGGGATACGCGAGTATCGACAGTGACGAGCGGGTCCCTTTCTGGCGGGAACTGGGGAAACGGGTTCACGAGCACGATTGCCGGTATCTCCTGCAGCTGGCCCACGCCGGGCGCCAGCGAGATGTACCCGGATTCGAAATCGAAAAGGGACTGAGCTCGACGCATAAATCTGACCCATTGCATGGGTTCGAGTGCGAGCGAATGACAGTCTCACAAATTGGTGAAGTAACTCGCTCCTTTGCCCACGCCGCTCGACGAGCCCGAGAAGCCGAGCTCGACGGAATCGAAATCCATGGCGCTAATGGCTACCTCTTCACACAGTTTCTGAGCTCGGCTATCAACGATCGGGATGATGATTACGGCGGCTCGCTGGAGAATCGCGCCCGATTCCTGCTGGAGGTGATCAGGGCAATTCGCGCTGAAGTCGGCGAGGACTTTCATCTGCAGGTCAAAATCAGCGTGACCGAACATAATGATGCTGCGTTACCATGGGCTGACAAAGGCAACACCATTGAGGACTCAGTTCAGGTCTGCCGCTGGCTCGAGCAAACTGGTGTCGATGCCATTCACGTCTCGACGGGCAGCACCTTTCCTCATCCCCTGAACCCGGCCGGAGCATTCGACCCAAAAGAAGCGGCCGAGGGGTACGACACGTTGCTGTCCAGCGGGAAGCACGCGGTACGCAACTACCTCCTGATGCGCACATTCCTACTGAATCGGTTCTTCACCTGGCGGTGGAACAAACCCGATGTCGAGACCATCGAAGGCGCCCAACTCGATGATTCCCGGCAGATCAAAACGGCGGTTGGTATTCCGGTGCTTTGCACCGGCGGTTTTCAGCGGGCGTCGCTTATTCGGTCCGCAATCGAACGCGGGGATTGCGATGCCGTCACAATCGCTCGCCCCCTGGTGGCCAACAATGACCTGGTGCGGTTGTTCGAGCAGGGACAAGACTATCCAGCCCGGCCGTGCTCCTACTGCAATCGATGCCTGAACAATGTTCTGGAGTTTCCATTGGGGTGCTATGACCAGCGGCGATATCCGTCGAAGGAGGCGATGATCGCCGAGATCATGTCGGTGTATGATCCGTCGCTTTTTCCTAGTCACGACGCCTGATCGGTAGAGTGGAGGCACAGCATGGTTTCGGATGTCCAGCTAGAGGCGACGGCGACCCAGCATGGCATTTCCACCTATCTTCCGGAGCCCAAAGCCGAGCGCCATGGAACGGCGCTTTGCCTTTCTGGCGGAGGCTACCGAGCGGCGCTTTTCGATCTGGGTGCTATGCGACGGCTCAATGAGCTCGGGATCCTTTCGACAGTTGATACGATCACGTCCGTCTCGGGTGGCAGCATCGCTGCAGCATTTGTGGCCGCTCATCTCGCTGGGAATCTCGGTGGTGTCTGGCCGGAACCGGGAACGCGCGTTCCTGACTTCGATCATGGAATAGCGCGGCCGCTTCAGCGACTGGCGTCCCGCAATGTGCGGACCGCGGCGGCACTCACTCGTTTGAATCCGCTGAATATCAGGAAGCCCAACGCGTCGAGCGAGGTCCTGGCAAGTGAATACGCGTCTGCTTTTGTCGATCGCCCAGTATCGGCATTGCCGGATCGGCCCCGTTTCGTTTTTTGTGCGACTGATCTCCGATTTCGCACGCAGTGGGTCATCGATAGTGGGTTGAATCGGCATGGCAGCGATGTCGCTGGATTCCAGAGACCAGTACCTGATGATTGGACGATGGCCAGGGCTGTAGCAGCGTCGTCCTGTTTCCCTGGCGTGTTCCCACCGATGCGTCTCGCGTTTCGACCTGCTGATTTGCAGGGAGGATCTTATGCAGGAGCAAACCGGGACGAGCTTTGTCGTGAGATCGACCTGACCGATGGTGGCGTGTACGACAACCTGGGACTCGAACCGGTGTGGCAGGATCATGCGGTGGTGCTTGTGTCAGATGGCTCACCGTCATTGGGGCCGACTCCTGATCTTGGTCCGGTATGGCCCAGTCTCCGGCCAATTGTGACCTTGCTCGAGCAGGCAACCATCGTGCGAAAGCGATGGCTGATCTCGAGTTTTCTGCGAGGGGATTACCACGGTGCCTATTGGGGAATTGCCAGCTTGCCGTCGCATTTCGATCCGCCTGTGGGCACCCAGGTGTATCCCGATGATCTCGTCGAAAACGTCATTTCGCAGATTCGGATCGAGCTCGATGCGTTCAGCGACGCGGAGATGGGGGTTCTGGAGAATCATGGCTACCTGATGTGCGATCTGGCCATTCGCAAGCATGAATCAGGCCTTGTTCGGATTCCGGAGGCGCCGCTGCAGGTTCCGCATCCGGAATGGATCGATTCGCAGAAGGTGTACCCAGCATTGGAGGGAAGCCATCGGCACAAGCTCTTCGGACGCGGCAAATGGTGGTAACCGTGGTGGGAGGAAGCCATGTTCAACAAGCGGGAAAGGACGGCCCGGCGATTGAGCGAAGTCTTTGCCGACTCGCACATTCCTGATCGGACGCTGGAAATCGATGACTCGTCCAGAATCGTGTTTTTCAGCGACAGCCACCGTGGTGACAACAGTTGGGCAGACGACTTTGCCCACAACTCGATGCTCTTTTTTCACGCGCTTGAGTATTACGACAGGCAAAAGTACACGTATGTCGAGGTGGGTGACGGAGACGAGCTCTGGGAGAACAAGGACTTCTCGATTGTCAGGAGAGAG
>JBGTJM010000393.1:0-2231 GCA_041745115.1 Thermomicrobiales bacterium | reverse complement strand
GATACCCAGTAAACAAGTTCGTTAGCTCAAGGAACCCCGGATTGTGGCCAACTATGATGACGGTGCGATAGCGATCGTCCAGTGCGTGAAGCTCGTTCATCAGGTCTGATGCACTCGCCAGATAGATCGAGTTGCTCGAGACCAGAGACACGTCGTCTGCAATCGCCAGTTTCACAATTTCTGCACTTTCCATCGCTCTCACCGCATCGCTCGAGAGAATAAGCTCCACGTTCGATTCAATGGCTCCGAGAATGGCCTCGGCCGCTAAGTTGGCATCGCGCCGCCCCCTCGCGGTCAGCCTTCTGTGCCAGTCACCCTGAATATGATCACGCTCCGTTTTGGCGTGACGCAGAATGATCAGTGTCCTCGATTCGTCGACTATCATTCGTTGCTATCCTCCTTCGAAACAATGCACCTTGCACGAGTCACTCAAGCCATACCAGGCTGCATTGACAATTCTCCATCCACATCGCAGAATCCTGTAAACGCTTACATCCCGGTCCGGGTGCGCGTCCGGACCCGGCAGAATTGTCCGCATACCTGTGGGTTTGGCTGAACCGATGACACCCCGCTCAACAATTGAAGACGTGGCAATCCTGGCAAATGTATCAATTGCCACGGTATCCCGTTACACCAGTGGGCAACGATCGATCGTCGCACCGTCGACACAGGAGCGACTGAAACTCGCAATCGACAAACTTGGCTATGTCCCAAATGCAGCTGCCCGTTCTCTCAAAACGGGTAGAACCAGGTTGATCGGGGTTATTCTGGCGGACGTTTCCCATGCGTACTGGAGTGCGCTTCTTGGCGGGATCCAGGCAGGCTGCACGGAACTGGGCTTCGGCGTGTTGATTGCGAGCGGCAATAATAGCGCGGCGAATCAATATGACTACCTGAGAACGTACCTCGAGCATGGGGCAGAGGGCATCCTTTTCAATCCTGCAGCCGGCGACGCGCAGTTTGTCGCCGACTGGATGCAGGTGAGAATCCCGGTCATCCAGCTAGACCGAGGGTCGCCGGGAGCAGCGCTTCCTGTAGTCGCAGTCGACAACACGCTGGGCGCGATGCTCGCCACCCGCCATCTTCTGGAGCGAGGTCACAGCCGGATCGGCGTCATTTCCTGGCATCCTGAAACATTGACGAACCGCATCGAGCGACTCAATGGATTTCTGACAACGATGTACGACGCCGGTCTTAGCGTTCCAGACCAGAACGTTGCGCTCGTTGATCAGCAATCAGGAAGCGCTCGGGAAGCCCTGGCCGCCATGATGGCACAGGCAGAGCCACCGACTGCCATTTTTTCCACGAACATGGAGATAAGTTTGGAGTCAGTTCGTTTCTTTCACGAGGCTGGTCTCCGAGTCCCTGCGGATGTTTCTATCGTCGGTTTTGACGATCCAGAGTGGACATCTGTAGTGGATCCCCCACTCACAGCAGTTGCCACGCCGACGTTCCGGCTTGGGAAGCTTGCGGCGATACGCGTTGGTCGGGCCATCCGCATGGGTGAGCCCCTGCGACTGCACAGTAGCAAACTCGCGCCAACGCTGATCGAGCGGAGATCCGTGGCTGCGCCACCAAAACGCAACGTGAACGCCAGGCGTAATCAGATCACAGAATCTCAATCCATGGTGGCGATATGATGGCGAGAATTGATCGCGATTTACTTCTTCCGATCCATGCAGCGCGACTGCTTAGTGCCGAGGTGAGCAGTGTCTGATCTTGCGAACAACTTCCTAGTTGAGACAAGTGACGGCATCGCCACATTGACATTCACGCGTGACGATCGCATGAATGCGTTGGACAGTGCCACGTTCCGAGAACTCTCAATAGCTCTTGATTGCATCGATTCTGACGAAAGCGTGGATGTGCTGATCGTGACTGGTTCCGGTAAGGCATTCGTGGCTGGTGCAGACATCAACGAATACGTCGGCATTTCTATCTCCGATTACGTGAGTTTTCAGCGCCTCGGAAGAAAGGTATACGACCGACTGGAGTCGTTTCGCAAACCGGTCATCGCTGCCGTGAACGGGTATGCCCTCGGCGGCGGATTTGAGCTCGTTCTCGTCGCAGATATCGTTGTCGCCGCCCGATCTGCGACACTTGGATTGCCGGAAGCGAAGCTTGGCCTGTTGCCCGGCGGCGGCGGCACGCAGCGCCTGTCCCGGCTGGTGGGGAGAAACAAGGCCAAGGAGCTTTTGATGACTGGGGACTTTCTCACCGCCGAACAGGCA
>JBGTJM010000392.1:0-1833 GCA_041745115.1 Thermomicrobiales bacterium | reverse complement strand
GTGACAACAACGTTTGCTCTGGTACGACGAGGGATCGCGGCTGTTTCGTTTGCGCTTCTTGGAGTTCTGGGAGCCTCAATGGCGGTGCCGCAGATTGTCGCGGCGCAGGACGGCACGCCAGAGGCCACTGCGGAAATCCCTCCGATCGAGTGGCATCTCGTCGAGTTTATCGACACGGTGGCTGGATCAACGTCGGTCGACGAGCCTGCCCGATACACGATTCAGTTTCTTGAGGATGGGAATGTTGCCCTGCGCGCTGACTGCAACCGAGGATTCGGTGAGTACACGATCGAGGGATCGAGTCTGACGTTTGGCCCTATTGCCACGACGCTGGTGTTGTGCCCTGAGGATTCGCTTTCAGACCGCTACCTGGAAGAACTTTCTCAGGTGACTTCATTCGTGATCGATGAAAGTGGAGCGAGCGACGCGCTGGTGCTTTCGTTCATGGCTGACGGCGGGATGCTGCGATTTGAGCCTGCATTGACTGGCGTTGTTTGGGAGTGGCAGGTGTTCGAGGGTGGTGATGGTGCCATAGTTGCTCCAGACGACCCATCCCGGTACACGCTGGAGTTCACGAGTGATGGCTCAGTATTTGGGCAGGTGGACTGCAACCGAGGCGTTGGCAGCTACACCGTCGACGGGGCCGGTATAGAGATCGTGCTGGCGACGACAAAGATGCTTTGCCCTGAAGGGTCGCTGGACGCCGAGTTTATTCGCTACGTGACCGAATCGAATACATTCGTGATTCGGGACGGCCAGCTATCCCTGGCTCCACCTATGGATACCGGCATCGCGACGTTCTCCCCAGTGATTCCTGAGGAGTAAGCGGACGCTTTTCGGGGCGGCAGACCAGGTGATTCTTGCATACTGGCCTGCCTCGGAGATCAAATGAATCGGCGAACGGGTGGAGCGGATGTCGGGCTGACGTCCGCTCACCGGCTTACTGAGCATCTGGCAGTTCTACGACTTCATCAATCAGCCAGCGACCCGGCAGGACTTCTTCCAGGTAGAAAAGCCTTGATCCGGGGGGCAAGCCATCAGCCGGGTTGTACCCTGTTGCCAGAACTGCGACCCGAGCGTCACCGAGCAGGACCATGTCATCGATGCTGAGGAGTTGAATGTACTCTTCTTCATCCAGCACGCGGGTCGTGGTCAATCCGTCGATCACATCGGGCTCCAATCCACCAAGATTCGTCACAATCTGAACGACATATCGGTCGGTGTATGTGGAGAAGACCGCAAGGGGATTCCCGGTGTTGAAGCATGCAACGGCGCGAATCAGGTCTTTTTCGACCTCGATGCGCTCGTCGTCAAAAAGGGCGAAGCCGCGAGGCATCTCAAAGGGCTCTGGAAGCGGAGTCGGTGTCTGAGCATCGAGCAGCTCCGGGTTTTGCACAAGGGTCTGAAGCTCATCGATGGTTGGGGCAGTCAAGGTACAGAGAGCCGGATCCGGGCCAGCGGCAACTGGGGTGGCGGTCTGCTGGGCTGCCCCGATCTGTACTACGAAGAACGAGCAGAAGATCACTATTGGAACGATCAGCTTCAGATGTCGCATGCTTTTCTCCATAGATCGGGCTGTTGATCGGGCTGTCGGTGTGGTGCCAGTGCCGCAGCCTGATGGGATCGGCGAGGCAAATCCTCTGCGCTTTTGAACGCCACGCACGTTAGTCGCTTTAGGGTATCACCGATGATTGAGAAATCTGAAGCCAGTGAGCCGCAGCAGGACGAGCATCTCATTTCGGGATGGGAGGAGGAGGTTCCGGCTGACGATACGTTGATGCGGCAGTTTGTTCTCAACCTCATCGATGAAGCTCGAGCCGCGGTGAACGATCT
>JBGTJM010000391.1:0-3404 GCA_041745115.1 Thermomicrobiales bacterium | reverse complement strand
GACGGTGCGGGCTGCCTTCGAAGAGCTTGAATGGATGCGAATTGGCTTCGAGCCTTCGTCGACTTCCTGTGCAACCTGGGCTGCTCTGGCAGAACCGAGAGGAGGATACGAGCTCGTACCAATGGATGGCTGGCTTGATGAGATACGCTGGGTGAAGTCGAATGATGAGATCGAAAAGCTCCAGAACGCCATCGACATCACCGATCAAGTGTTCGAGGCCGTAGAAGATCAGCTTCGGCCAGGGATGAGTGAACGTGCCGTTGCCGAGATGATTGATCGCGGATTTCTTGAACATGGTGCCGATGGTGCCGCATTTCCCACTACTGTCGGTTCGGGTCCCAACGGAGCGCGGCCACACCACCGGTCAGGTGACCGAGATCTGCGAGCTGGCGAGCCAGTGGTCATCGACATTGGAGCGAAGCTGGCGGGTTATTGTGCCGACCTGACTCGAACGGTCTGGATCGGTGAATTGAGCGCCCGGGCGAGTAAAATCTACTCCGTTGTTGAGGATGCACAAGCCGCCGCTCTGGGAGCAGTCGCAAGTGGAGTGCCGGCTCGCGTGGTGGACGAGGCCACAAAGGCCGTCTTTGAAGACGCGGGAATGTCGGAATATGCCATTCACTCGGTCGGCCACGGGCTCGGTATTCGAGTCCACGATGGCCCAAGCGTGAATAGCTCGTCAGATCTTCCCCTCATGACTGGGAACGTGGTGACCATTGAGCCAGGTCTTTATGTTGCTGGCGAGTTCGGCGTTCGGATAGAAGATGTTGTTGTCGTGCAGGATAGCGGTTATCGCCAGCTGTCGCGTGCCCGGAAGCGGACCATGCGAGCCCAGGTGATCGAAGGAGAGGTTGGTTCATGATCGATGCTGGAGAGATTCGGAAGGGCCTAACCCTCGACTACGAGGGAAGACTGGTAAAGGTTATTGATTTCGCCCACAACAAACAGGGGCGGGGTTCGGCCCAGGTGCGTCTGACTCTGCGCGATCTGCGAACGGGATCAACAACGCAACACTCGATGCAGGCAGGGACCCGGGTGACGCCGGCACGTCTCGATCGCCAGCATGTGAAATTTCTCTACTTCGATGGCGAATTCTATAATTTCATGGACACCGACACGTTCGATCAATTCCAGCTCGACGCATCAGCTGTTGGCGATGCCCCGAAATTCATGAAAGAAGAAGAAGTAGTCGACCTCCTGACCTACGATGGTGAACCGATCGATATCGAGTTGCCAACGTCAGTGGAGCTGGCCGTTTCGGTCACCGATCCTGGCCTGAAAGGCGACACCGCGTCTGGAGGCACAAAACCGGCAACCATGGAAACCGGAGTCGTCGTTAGCGTTCCGTTGTTCATCAACGTTGGGGACATTCTCAGGATCGATACGCGCTCCGGAGACTACATCGAGCGGGCCGGTTGATCGCGCACGAGGCGGGCGCGGAGAGGATACGTATGTCTGATAATGCTCCAACGTTTGAGGAACTTGCGGGTTTTGTCCGCTCTACCGGTGAGCACATGCGGGAACTTGGCCTGACCTCTGTAGATGTTGAGGTGCATGGCGTCCGGGTGCGAATCCGGTCCGGTGTAACGTCCGGCAACGACGTGCCAGTTGCAGTTTCATCGGAATCAGCATCACTGGCCCCGCAGACTATGGTAGAAAGTCAGATAGACGAAGATGGAACGTTCATTTTTGCTCCGATGATCGGTACATTTTATGCGTCGTCGAGTCCTGGTGATCCACCATTTGTGGATGTGGGTGACGCTATCGAAGCAGGCCAGACTGTTGGAATCATCGAGGCCATGAAGATCATGAATGAGATAACAGCCGACCGCGCTGGTGTCGTTGGCGAGGTTCTCGTTCGCAACGCTGAGGCTGTCGAATATGGTCAGCCGCTTATTCGTCTTTCTCCACCTGAGTAGGACAATATGCCGGCTACTCCAGTGGGTGTCAGTGAACTAACGGCGTATCTGCAAGAGCTATTCCAATCGAACGAGTTGTTGTCTGACATCTGGGTCGAGGGCGAAGTCATCGAAAGCACGACTTCCCGGGCGGGACATGTCTTTTTCGCCATGGGCGATGGCGACTCCCGGCTCAAAGGAGTTGTGTTTCGGGGGAATGCTGTTCGGCAGAGCTATTTGCCCGAGGCCGGCCAAAGCTGCACCGTCCACGGCAGCATTTCTGTCTATGCACGCGATGGCACATATCAGCTCTATGCAGACCTTGTTCGTCCTGCCGGCATTGGGCTGGCTGCTCTGGAGTTCGAGCTACTCAAGCAGAGACTCAGTGCCGAAGGACTCTTTGATCCAGCACGGAAACGTCCCATCCCCGATCAGGTACGAACATTGGGAGTCGTTACATCGGCCGATGGTGCAGTCTGGCACGACATCAAGACCGTCGCGGAACGCCGGAATCCAATGGTCAGGATCATTTTGTCCCCCGCCTCTGTGCAAGGCGAGTCAGCAGCTCAATCACTGACCTCAGCACTCAAACGTCTCGTCATTCGAAGTGACATTGATGTCGTCATCATGGGGCGCGGCGGCGGGTCGGCGGCAGATCTCTCGGCATTCAATGACGAGGCCCTCGCACGAGAGGTTTTCGCATCACCGGTGCCCGTTGTCAGCGCGGTCGGTCACGAGACGGACTGGACGCTGCTCGATCTGGTTGCAGACGTACGGGCACCTACTCCCTCCGTTGCCGCTGAGCTCTGTACGCGGCCGATCCGAATTGAGCTGCAGGCAATGCGCGCTGATCTCTTCCGAATAGGAAACGATATGTCAATTGAGTTCCGGGAGCAGCTCCTGCATCTTAGCGGAATAAGAGATCGGATCGACCTTGTGGGCCCAGTAAGGTTGATTCGGACCCTGTCTGATAGCCTTGCGAGGCATGACACTCGTTTGAACGACGTCATGAGCGAAGCACTGGCACGCAGGCAGCACGCTGTTCGGGATCTGGTTCCACGGGTCGACGCTTCGACTACCTCGCGTCTCGATGCCTCGTCTGGAACCGTGCGCCGTGCAACCGACGTGCTGAATGCGCTCGACCCGAGCGCCACCCTGGCTCGTGGGTACGCGTCGGTGACTAACGAGGATACCGGGAACGTTATCTCATCCGTTCAGGATGTATTGATCGGTCGAGTGATGGTTACCAGGTTTCAGGACGGGTCTGTCGAGAGCGTCGTGAATCGAACGTATGGGGCCCAGCGTTGATGGACAAGCAAGCAAGTGATTCTGGTACCGTCCAGACCAATCTCGAGAACTGGGCTGTCGTCGCAGAGTCTGGTTCGTTTGAGGAGTCGCTCGAGTCTCTGGAAGCGATCGTGGCGCTTCTTGATCGAGGGAGTCTGAAGCTCGATGAGTCCGTAGAGGCGTTCGAGCTGGGCGCAAAACTGAGTCAGCGCTGTCAGA
>JBGTJM010000390.1:0-2568 GCA_041745115.1 Thermomicrobiales bacterium | reverse complement strand
CCCGGCAACTGCGCATGCAGCCGCCTATTTCACCGCGCCAAAGGTGAGCCCTCTGACGAGATATCGCTGGATGAACCATGTCAAGACCACGATGGGTCCCATCATGGCGATGGTGGCAGCGCAAATTGCTCCGACCTGATTGCCTTGCGACGTCATGAGTGAGGCCAGCGCAACCGGCATGGTGCGGGAATCGCGACCGGTGAGCATGAGCGCAAACAGAAACTCATTCCAGCTTAGAACAAACGCGAAAATTCCGGCAGCGAGCATTCCCGGCAAGGTCAGCGGCAGCACAATTTGCAGATAGGCGCGAAATGGGGAAGCTCCATCCACCTGGGCGGCTTCTTCCATTTCGCGAGGAATCGACTGGAAAAAGCCGATGAGAATCCAGACCACAAATGGCAGATTGAACGACAGGTAGACGAGTGCAAGGGTGATCCCTCGGTCGAAGAAACTGAACTCAATCGGTCCAATGTCGACTCGCTGCCGTGCGAGGAGGTAGAACGGAATGACCAGGGCTACCGGGGGCAGCATCTGAGTGCCCAGTATCGCGAGACTCAGCGGTGCGCCGCCGGTGCGGAAGCGGGCGATAGCGTACGCGGCCAGCGATCCGATCGCCAGGCAGACGAGAGCTGAGACGATAGCAATCCAGAACGAGTTCCAGAGGTATCGTTCGAAGCTGAGCTGTCCGAAGATTTGTCGGTAGTTGTCAAGGGTGGGATCGAAGCGCATGACCGCGGGCCGGTAGGCGAGATCGCGGGTGGCGAACGATGTGCGAGCCGTCCAGAGCACGGGAAGCAAGATGGTCAGCGACGCCGTGATCAGCAAAAAGTGGCTCAACACCCGACCGGGAGTGGGCCGCAGATTTCTGCCAGATTCGTTGATTCCAGGCTGGGCTCGAGCAGCGATGTCCACTGATACCTCCCAGCAACCGCTGCCTGAACAGAGAGCCAGGCGGCTGCATTCCGTGATCGTAGAGAGCATCGCCAACTCTGTCAACAGACTAGATGGACGTGAACTTTTGCCAGCATTGGGCATTTTGATCAACGCTCTGAAATATATTGACAGGATCAGTTCGACTGGCTACACTCGGATTATGAATGGGACGCAGGGGAATTCGAACAACTCAACCAACTACGTGCCGGGCTCCAGCGAGCCATTCTTTTCTTCCTATTACTACGCGAAGGGGGCGAGACTGGCACTGCGGTCGAGTAGCGGATGAACTGAAACGCGACGAACCACAGACCAGTAGCGCCAGGAGCCGGGGAAAGCCCCGGCTTTTGCGTTGTCTGGGCGAGCAGATCGAAGGAGGAGCATGAGTATGCAATGGGTGAGGATGTTCGCGGACGGCGGAGCGGATGATCGAGAGCTGCTGGGTGGCAAAGGTGCGAATCTGGCGGAGATGACCGGTCTGGGTCTACCAGTGCCGCCGGGGTTCACCATTACCACGGACGTGTTTCGGGCGATTCAGGCTGGTGGCGGAGGAGAGCCTGTGAGCCTCTGGGAAGAGGTGCGGCAAGGGCTGCAGCAGGTCGAGTCGGTGCTCGATCGGCGATTTGGTGATGGTGACGCGCCGTTGCTGGTTTCGGTGCGATCGGGTGCGGCGGTTTCGATGCCGGGGATGATGGACACGGTGCTGAACGTTGGCCTGAACGATCAGACGGTGGCTGGCCTGGCGGCACTTGCCGAGGAGCGGTTCGCATGGGATGCCTACCGGCGACTGGTGCAGATGTACAGCCGGGTAGTGCTCGGAGCGGAAAGCGCGCCGCTGGAGCAGCTGATTGGGCGGGCCAAATCGGTGGCTGGGGTCGAGCACGATTACGAATTGTCGGCCGAGCAGCAACAGAAGCTGATTCAGTCCTTTCGTCAGCACCTGGAGTGCCAGGGCATCGTGGTGCCGGATGATCCGTGGGAGCAGCTGCGAGGGGCGGTGATGGCGGTTTTCCAGTCGTGGGAGAGTCCGCCGGCTGTGGCTTACCGGGAGGCGCATGGTATCCCGGCTGAGAGCGGCACTGCCGTGACGATCCAGGCGATGGTGTTTGGCAACATGGGTGCGGACAGCGGTTCGGGAGTGGCGTTCAGCCGGAATCCGGCGACCGGTGCCCCGGGGCTCTTTGGCGAGTACATGGCGAATGCGCAAGGCGAGGATGTTGTTTCCGGGGCGCGGACACCGCAGCCAATCGCGGAAATGGTGCGCGATCCCCTGTTCTCAGACGCAGGCCGGGAGCTGCGGGCGGTGGCCGAGCGTTTGGAGACGCATTTCGCGGAGATGCAGGATCTCGAGTTCACGGTTGAGCGCGGCAGGCTCTGGATGCTGCAGGCGCGCACTGGAAAGCGGACGGCTGCGGCGGCGGTGCGAATTGCGGTGGACCTGGTGAACGAAGGGCTGATCGACCGGGCTACCGCATTGGCTCGGGTCGAGCCGGAGCAGATCGAGCAGCTGATGCATCCGCAGATTACGCCGGACCAGGAGATCGATGTGGTTGGGGAAGGGCTGGCGGCGAGTCCTGGGGCGGCGACCGGTGTGGTGGTGCTGAATGCGGACGAGGCTATCGAACGGCAGCGGGCTGG
>JBGTJM010000389.1:0-3603 GCA_041745115.1 Thermomicrobiales bacterium | reverse complement strand
TCCTGGTTCCTAGTACCCAGTTCCTGGTCCCCCACCTCGAACTCCCCCGCGTTCACAAAAATCAGCAACCCACTCGCCGCCAGAGCCACTCCCAGTACCATCCCCATCAGCGCATACCCACTCACCGCAATCACCACCCCGCCGATAATTCCACCTGTCGCCGCCCCCACATTCTGGATCGTCGCGTTGAACGACATCGTCGCCCCCTGTCCGGCACGTGTCGACGTCGACATCAGGGTCGTGAACATCACCCACGCCAGCGCAGAAGCAATCGACAGCCCCGCCACCCCGGCCACCACCACCGCCGGAACCGACGGCACCAGCGTAGTCAGCAGCAGCATCACTGCCGCCACCAGCGTGAATCCAGATGCCACCTTCGGCGCCGGCCACCGTTCCTTCATCCGCCCCGCCACCACGCTTCCGACCAGATACCCTACGCCGCTCACCATATAGACGAGTCCCACAGTCGCCACACTGAACCCAACTCGCTCGTTCAGATACGCCCCGACATACGTCAAATACCCTATCCATCCCGTCGCCCGTAAGAACGTGGATGAATAGAGCCGCACCATCCGGCCATCACCCAGCAGCTTCCGGTACGGATCCACGATCTCTGCAATCCGCACCCGACCCGTCGCCTCGCCCACCACATCTGCCGGCAACGACCGCCAGATAAATACCCCCGCCGCCACCGCCACCAGCGCGCTCCCGAAAAACACTCCCCGCCAGCCCACTGCCGTCGAAGCACTCGTCAGCACCGGTACTCCCAGAATGGCCGAGCTCGAAAGCGCCGCAATCACATAGCTCAGCGCCTTTCGCCGCTCCGCTCCATCAAACAGCGTCCCCGCCAGCGCCATTGGAATCCCCGAAAGCGTCCCGCCGGCCACCCCGCCCGGGATGCTCGTCAACAGCAGCATCCAGTACGACTGACTGACACTCACCCCCAGGAAGGTCAGCGCCAAAGCGCCCATCCCAACCAGCAGCGTCCGCCGGTAGCCATACCGGTCCGCTAAAGGACCTGCCAAAATCGCTAGAATCGCGCTCAGCACCAGCCGCGCCGTCACCACCTGCCCCAGCGCCGGCACCGAGGTCCCCAGGTCTCTCCCAATCTCGGTAAAAAACGGCGACAGCGACGCATACATCAGCGTCGCCATGAACGACGTCACACACAACGCCGCAACAACCCGCCGCCCCTCCCGCACACTCGAAAAACGCTGACTCAAGTTCTCATCCAACCCGGCAAACGCCAATGCCTGCAATCACCGGATCATAAGGGTATTCACCCTGTAGAACATGATCGATGCTCCACTTGCGACCAACCGAATGCGCTAGAGCGGTTGAAGCCTGTAACATATCCCCGCCGCAAACGTTTTACCTACACATCCAGCATGGTCGAACCACGTCTGCGAGCGAGGCAAGCGGATGGACAAGACCCTCCACAGGCGAAACGTCCTCCGGTTGCCGGTTCGGCTCACCCATCCCAGATTTAACGCCGCCAGACACAATCTGCGAACTCGACCCCGGCGACTCGATCCTGATATCCAGCTCCAGCCATGCAGTGCTGACAAATGCCGCGGCCAACAACCTGACAATCCTTGTCAGCCGCATTCAGATCGCTGGCGTGCAGGCAGCCGGTGAGTTCCCGCCAGAAGGGCTCCTCATCCAGCGCAACATCCCGTGCCTGAACCTGAACGGCGCTGATAGCGGCGCCATCAACATCCGGTTCGAGCAGGTCACAATGAATCCGGGCGCACTTTTCACCGTCGAATCCAAAGCCAGAGAATGCCTTGGCGGCTGGTATTCCATTGTGTCCGGCCAGCAAGCGAGATTCCTCCCCGGAGATGCCTCCGCTTTCGGCAATGGCGAAATGGGCCATTGTTTCGGCACCCCTTTCACAATCCATGGACTTTCCGCAGGCCCCTACACCATCCTCAATCCCGCATCGCAACCGATCACGCTCTACCTGATGCACACCTCCGAAACGTAGGGTGGGTGCTACTAAGTAGACATCGCCTCCAGAACGGCGATGCCTTCGTTCGTATGGTCAGTCACCTCGTAGACATCGACCTCCGTGTCGATGATGGCCTGCCGGCCATAGCTCACCCTGGTCGCCGGCAAATCAGCGCCCAATGCCAAACTACCGCTGCAACAAACCAGACGTTCCAGCAAGCCCTCGGCTATGGCATCATTCCGCCGCAGGAGGTACATCAGATGCCTGAGAAGAGCGCCATCGTCGCGCGCACCAGTACATCGATGGGTGAGGTCATCATTCGCTACCCTCAAACCGAAGATGTCCATGATCTTCTCACCTTCATCAACACAATTTCTCTCGAGCAGACCTTCATCCACTTTCAGGGAGAGCAGCTCACCCTCGAGCAGGAAACCTCCTGGCTCGCCGATCGTCTCTCTGCCATCAGCCGGGGAGATGCGGTGCTCCTGGGTGCGTTCCACGAGGAGCAGATCATCGGCACCACTGGCGTCGAGCGCAAACGTCAGGCCGAATCGCACATCGGCGTCTTCGGCATTTCTATCCTCCAGCCATATCGCGGCCAGGGGATCGGCACAGCCATGATGAATGCCATCTTTCAGGAAACCCGACAAACCATGCCCGGTATCCAGATCATCGAGCTCAGTGTGTTCGGCAATAACGAAGGCGCGCGCAATCTCTATCAAAAACAGGGGTTCATCGAGCATGGCAACCTGCCTGGTGGAATCCGCCACCGCGACCAATACGTCGATCACATCCTCATGCACCGCCGTTTGAATGACAGGTAGCAGTTCGCCACTTCCTCCGATCCTTCCCTTTTCCCAGCACTCCGTTTATCAGGCCGTCGCCCTCTCGCTGCCGCAGGAACACAAGACCGTCATTCACCCAAACTGCAACATCTTTGCCACAAATATCACATTTCCATCGCGCCCAATACATGGATGATCATCTATATTTCACACAAGCCAACCGGTTGCCCTCGACGAGCAGGGGAAAACTGTTGGAGGTGCACGTCGAGACTCTGTCGCAGCTCGAAACGGAACGATCACTATGGATCACGCAACATCAGCAACATCACCGCTTTCTGAACCGGCATCGGCCAAAGAACAGCTGTCCCGGCTCGATCGCTTCTTGCCGGTCTGGATCTTCGCCGCAATGGGAATCGGCGTCGTCCTCGGCAAGGCGTTCCCCAGAATTGGCGATGACCTCGATCGAGTGAAAGTCGCTGGCGTGTCAGTTCCGATCGCCATCGGACTCCTATGGATGATGTACCCCGTACTCGCCAAGGTGAAATACGAGTCGCTCGGCCGCTTCAGTGGACAAACCCGCCTCTTTGGCGCTTCTCTCTTCTTCAACTGGGTCTTTGGGCCCCTCCTGATGTTCGTGCTGGCCTGGATCTTCCTCGCCGACGAACCCCACTACCGCAATGGAGTAATCCTCATCGGACTGGCCCGCTGTATCGCTATGGTGCTGATCTGGAACATGCTCGCCAAAGGAGATGGTGAGATTGCCGCTGTCCTGGTCGCCCTAAATGCACTCTTCCAGATCGTCATGTACTCGGTACTTGGCTGGCTCTTTCTGACAGAGGTTCCGAGTTGGTTCGGCGCCGATACCAC
>JBGTJM010000388.1:0-10477 GCA_041745115.1 Thermomicrobiales bacterium | reverse complement strand
TCAGCTCGTCTTCGGTCATGAAGTTCACGTACTGGCCCATCGCATGCGGCTGCATTGCCGCAAAGTTCTCCCTCGCCCAGGCTGTCTGCGTTTCGTCCTCCGCTGGGTCGGTCCATGATGACTGGTAATTGACGATAAACGATGCGTCTCTGAATCCGACCGCTGAGATATCGTCGCCAGGCTGCCCAGGGGTTCCTGCCAAATGCGGAAGTAACACCGACGAAAAGGGAGACGTAAACGATGTCGCCTTCGACAGCAGGGCGTCACGCATGCCATCAGTGAATGGCGGAAGATAATGTGACTTCCAGAAGTAGCGCCTCCCATAGGGCTGACCGGAGTCAAGAAAGGCCTGATGCTCCTTGAACGGCTTGGGCTTGATCGTATTGGCGAGGGGCTGTCCATAGGTCGTCACTGGAGCTAGCGCCGCCAGGCCCTCCTCTGCCGAACCGGCAAAGAACCCGGCGATCCCGACGACAGGCTTGCCATGCACTGATTCCGGGAGAAACGGCGCCGGCGGAGCAACGCGCAGAACCAGCACATGCATCAATTCCGGTGGCGCGACCGCGGTCACTTCCCGGAATAGGTCGATAACTTCCCGGGCTTTTTCCATCGGCCAGAGAACGAGCCCACCAGCGATTTCAGGGCCCAGGGTCAGGGCATCGAACTCGAACTCGGTGACGATACCGAAATTCCCGCCACCTCCCCTGATCGCCCAAAATAGCTCTCGCTCCGATTCGGCACTTGTTTCGCGGATTTGTCCGTCTGCGGTGACCACCGTCGCTCGGCGCAGGAGGTCGGATGTGAAACCGAACTTCCGGGTGAGCCAGCCAAAACCTCCGCCGACCGTGTATCCGGCCACACCCGTCGTCGAAACGATTCCACCAGGCACGACCAGCCCGTAGGGCTCGGTGGCGACATCGACCATGCTCCAGTTGCAGCCAGGTCCGATCTTCACCCGGCTTGTCGCGCTGTCGACCACGATGTCGTTCATTCTGGTCAGATCGATCATCAGGCCGCCATCGACAACGGCGGTACCCGCAACGTTGTGACCACTTCCGCGCACCGAGAGTGGTAAGGCTCTTTCGCGTGCGAACGACACAGCAGTAGCGACATCTGCCGCACGTTCGACCATGGCAATTGCCGCAGGCCTGCGATCGAACATTCCGTTCCAGATGGCACGGGCCTCGTCGTACCCGTCATCGCCCTCCACGAGCACGTCTCCCTGTATGGCGTCCCGGAGGCGCCCGAGAGCTGCGCGATCGATCAGTTCCGCCGTGTGAAGTTCGGGCGCGTCAATTACTGTAGACATGATTCTTGCTCCTCTTAACCTCTTATCGCCGCGCGGTATCCATCTCCGCATAGTCATACTGTCACCAATCAGCGTCCAATCAAGTACGAATTCTGGACCGTCCATTTCGCGTTTTTGGTCACGGCGTGCCTTACATTCGACGCTGTGATGCGTTTCAATGGACACATACTCGTAGAAACCGAGACAGACTTGTCGCTTTCACGCATCCAATGCGCTACAGGATTTGAAGTCATGACGTACACAAAGGGATATGGCCAGTTTTGCCCGGTGGCGGTTGCGTCCGAAGTTCTCGCTGAGCGGTGGACCCTCCTGATTCTGAGGGAGCTGCTTTGTGGCAGCCGGCGATTCAATGACCTGCATCGCGGCGTACCGTTGATGTCTGCCTCATTGCTCTCCCAGCGGCTGAAAGAGCTCGAACTGGCCGGGCTGGTTGAAAAGCGAGCGCAATCGGGCCATCGCGGCCATGACTACGTGCTGACCGAAGCGGGCGAGGCAGTCCGTCCAATCGTCTACGGTATTGGCCTTTGGGGGCTAAAGTACATGCGCTCAACCTTCGAGGAGTCCAATCTCGATCCCAGTTTGCTGATGTGGGACATGCGCCGCTGGATTCGGCCGCAACATCTTCCAGAGAGCAAAGTGGTGATCCGAATCGATCTGACTGATGCCCGACGCGGCCTGCAGCACTTCTGGCTGGTGAAGGAATCGGGCGCCAGTGAACTCGACCTGTGCCTGCACGATCCGGGATTCGAGGTCGATTTGGTGGTAACGAGCGATGTCGAGACCATGAGCCGGGTGTGGCTAGCAGACATCGATCTTGAATCAGCGGTGCGCTCTCGGCGAATCGAGCTTGAAGGACCCTCATCACTACGCATGAGCTTCTACGACTGGATCGGCCTGAGCCCTTTCGCGCACATGAGAGAAGATCGCCCAGCCGTTTCAACTCTGGAGAAAGTGCCGGCGTGAATTCTCACTCCGCCACACGGGCTGCAACAAACGAAGCCCTAGGTTTTCTTGCAGACGCGCGCCTCTTGATCATCAATGCTGATGATTTCGGTATGTGTCACTCGAACAACGAGGCGACGTTGCAGTCGTTCAAAGCCGGGCTGGTTTCATCGACAACGTTGATGGCGCCTTGTCCCTGGGCTCCACACGCGATGCAGATTCTGAAAGACAACCCCGAATTTCCATTCGGAGTTCATTTGACCCTCATTTCAGAGAATGATGGCTACCGATGGGGTCCACTTGCATCGCGGGATAAGGTCTCTTCACTTGTTGACTCGTACGGCTACTTTCACAAAATCGCGAACATTCCAGATCTCCTGGAGCGGGCGATTCTGGAGCATGTCGAGATCGAGTTCCGCACCCAGATCGAAGCAGTTCTTGCAGCCGATCTCGCTCCAACCCATTTCGACTGGCATTGCCTGCAGGATGCGGGCCGGGAGGATGTTTTCCTGCTCACCTTGGAACTCGGGCGGGAGTATGGACTTGCAGTCCGAACCCACACTCAGGACGCGGCTCGTCACTGCCGGGAGGTGGGCCATCCCGCGATCGACTTCCCGCTGCTCGATAGCTACAGTGTCGGATTGAGCGGCAAGACAGACCATCTCGCCCGTCTGTTGCGAGAGCTCCCAGTCGGACTCAGCGAGTGGGCAGTTCACCCAAGCCTGGGCAATGCAGAGTCGAAGGCGATGGAACCAGATAGCTGGGAAGTCCGAAAGTCAGACTTCGACTTTCTCGTATCCAGGGAGGCGCGTGAAGTCGTGCAGCGTGAGGGCATCATACTCACCGATTATCGAGCACTTCAGGAGCGAATCGCCCATTGAATTCGGTTGCGCGAACGGCAGGACGGCAGTGGTGATTCACCGGAGAACTGGTCCCGGATGAGTTCAGGCCGGATGCTCCTGGCTCAGCCTGGAACGCCGGATCGAATGCCTAGAAAGGAGTGCTATCGAACCGATTAACAGGCCGCCGCCGATCCAGCCCCAGAACCCAAGCCGCTCATCGAAGATGAACCAGGCCAGGATTGCCGCAACGAGCGGTTCGATCATCGTAACGATACTGGCCATTGCCGCAGTCACATCTTGCAGCCCTCGCTGATAGAGCAGGTACGCGATCGTCGAAGGCACAACTCCGAGGTACACGAGCCATAACCACGCATCTACCGGTTGATTGAACGACACTCCATGGATCAGCGCGACCGGTGTGAAGAGTATGGCTCCCACCGTGAAGCCAATTGACAGTGATTGAAGCGGATGGACCTTATTTGCCAAAGACCGCAAACCCATGACGTGAATCGCGATTCCCGCAGCACATCCGACGGCCAGAATCGCGCCGATGAGCGTGTTTCTGCCCGTGCCGGCTTCAGGTCGCCCGATCAGCAGAATCGTTCCCGCAATCGCTCCAGCCAGGGCTAGCAGAATTGCCTGCGTCATCTTCTCGCGCAGGACAAACGTCGAGGCGACGGCGACAATCACAGGGGCTCCGCACAATGAAATCAGCGTCGCCGCCGAAACGCCGATCCTCTCGATTGCCGCCAAGTAGAGCCATTGATACAGAATCAGCACACCGCCGAAAACCACCATCGCGGCCATGACCCGTCTGGGCGCACGTAGGAGATCTGGCCCGAGAACGAACCATGCCGCAACCAGGCAAACCGGGCCGGCAATCGCGGACCGAAGCCACGTGATCGAAATGGCATCAAGGCTGCTTCCGTCGGCAACGAGCTTCGAAACGACGCCGATAGTGCCCCACAGCACACCTGTGCCGACGAGCATTCCGAATGCCCAGGCTGATCCCGAGATACCTTTTCCCACAGTGGCGGCGGCGTTCAAAGATTCAGTCCTCCGGAAACGGATTCTATCGGGTGACGGGTCGTGACGCGTGCTACCATCGCCTTCCGACGCGGACCGGAGATACAAATTGCCAAAACATGTGCCAGAACCCGCCGATCACCAGGTGCTTCGTGCTGAAGTGCGCACCTTGTGCGAGCAATTTCCGCTTTCATACTGGCAAGAGTGCGACATCAACCGTCAGTATCCAGAGCGCTTCGTCGTCGAATTCATGAAAAGTGGTCTGGCGTCGGCCATGATTCCGAAGGAGTTTGGAGGGCTGGGGTTATCGCTCGATCAGGCCGCGGTGATTCTTGAGGAAATACATCGTTCAGGCGGCAATGCGTCTGCGTGCCATGCTCAGATGTACACAATGGGTGCGCTCGTTCGTCATGGTTCGCCAGAACAGAAGCGACACTGGCTGCCCCGCATCGCCAGTGGTGAGCTGCGCCTGCAGGTATTCTCGGTTACCGAGCGAGAGTCAGGGTCGGACACGAAGGCGATCCGAACTACCGCGATCCGGGAGGGCCCTGCCTTTGTGATCAACGGCACCAAGAACTGGACCAGCCGCATCGAACAGTCCGACCTGGCGTTGATTCTGGCAAGAAGTGGAGACGACCCGGTCGAGGATCAGGTGTCGGGCGGAATGAGCCTATTTATCGTCGACCTCGAGGACGCGCGACGTCAGCAAGCGCTCATCGTCGAACCGGCGCCGACCTGGATGAACTATGCAACGTATCAGGTGACCTATCGGAATCTGCGGGTGCCTGACGGCAATGTGATCGGGGCCGAGGGTGCAGGTTTTCGGGCGATCCTCGATGGCATGAACGCGGAGCGGATACAGCTCGCTGCGGAAGCGATCGGCGATGGGTACTGGTTCATCGAACAGGCTGCATCCAGAGCCACAGCGAGAGAGACGTTCGGCAGGCCGATTGGCGCGAATCAGGGTATCCAGTTTCCAATCGCGAGAGCCTACACCGAAGTATTTGCCGCCGATCAGGTTCGCAAGGTGGCAGCGCGATTGTTCGACGACGGCATGAACTGCGGTGCCGAAGCAAACATGGTGAAACTCCTTGCTTCCGAAGCTTCATGGCAAGCTGGAAACGTATGCCTCGATACGTTCGGGGGCGACGGATTCCTCATCGGTCATCATGTGGAGCGCAAGCTGCGTGAAACTCGTCTCTATCAGACCGCACCCGTCAGCAACAATCTTGTTCTGGCATATCTCGGTCATCGCACTCTGGGCTTGCCAAAGAGCTACTAGCTCGGGATCGTTCGATCAACGACTCGGTGCAATGAGTCGAATCCACCTGCAAAGGCGCGGTGCCTGCGTACTTGACGATGCGATTGGCTTTGCCGTCCCGAAATGACCAGTCTCATCAACCAGGTTTTTCAGCTGTTGGAACCGGTATCTCGCACTGTACTCCTCATTGCTCGAGCCGCAGAGTCAAACCGATTTGCCAGCATCGGCGTACAAGACAATAGGTTGGTAGCGTGAGTTACAGGGTTGGATTGTGCCCAAATGGCGTTTGTCAGGCAACAGATTACACCCGAAATAACGTTCCGTTATCCAGCTATCACCCGATTGGGTGCGTTACTGTTTTCGAATCAGCGTTGCGGAGTGAGTGGCTGCTCTCAACGGCTGGTGCACACTCAACTTTGGCCGTAAGGCGCGGAACACCCGATTGTTGGGTGCAACGTCGGGTCGGGAATTTCGAAGGAGGGATCTATGAAACGTTGGTTCATGCTCGTAACAGCAGCTGTGCTGATGTCGCTTTCCTTTGGCGGAGTCGTTGCTCAGGACGAAATGGCGGACACGACCGTCGCCGTCGCAGAGTCAGATGAGCTGGGTCAGTTCCTCACCGACGCAGCCGGAATGACACTCTATCTGTTCACCAATGACACCGAAGCGAATGTGAGTGTCTGCGAAGGAGATTGCGCTACGGCGTGGCCTCCATTCACCGCAGAGGAGCCACTCACGCTTCCAGAAGGAGTCGAAGGAGAGCTGACGCTGTTCGAGCGACCTGATGGTTCGATGCAGGTTGCTTACAATGGGATTCCGCTCTACTACTGGCAGGCCGATCAGAATCCAGGCGACACGACCGGTCATGAGGTCGGTGGCGTATGGTTCGTGGTCGCACCTGGAGCGCAAATGGGCGAGGCAATGGCGCCGATGGCATCGCCGGAAGCTTCGCCAATGGCGATGGCCAGCACCGTCATGGTTGGATCGTCTGACGAGCTAGGCGAATTCTTTACAGACGCCGAGGGTATGACCCTCTATCTGTTCACCAATGACACCGAGCCCGGTGTGAGCGTTTGCGAAGGCGACTGCGCGACCGCGTGGCCGATCTTCAGTGCCGAGGAACCACTGACTCTGCCGGATGGGGTCGAGGGTGATCTGACGTTGATCGAGCGTGCTGACGGGTCGACACAGGTCGCGTACAACGGTATCCCGCTCTACTACTGGCAGGGTGATGCGGTTGCCGGTGACGCAACCGGTCATGAAGTAGGCGGTGTCTGGTTCGTGGTCGCCCCCGGTCTTCAGCACGGCGAGACCGAGCCTATCGAGAGCTAAGTAGTCTGCCTGGATAGACTGTTCGTGAGAAGTGGGCCGCCACGTTTGCGCGGCCCACTTCTTTGCTGATCAACGGCTTGCTACGCGGGAGGCTGACGAAATCAACTCACGTATTCTTCATCGACATAGCACCACATCCACGATTCACCCGGCTTCTGCGATCGCACAATTGGGTGGCCTGTCTCCCTGAAATGAGCAGTGGCATGTTTGTTTGGCGAGCCATCGCAGCAGCCCACCTTGCCGCAGACCATGCACATTCGCAGATTCACCCACGTGCCACTGATCTTTTTGCACTCCTCACAATAGTCGACCGGAATCGGGCCGAGCGGTTGTATGAGATTCTGATGCGAACAAGCCATCACGATAGTCCTTCCGGATAGGGCCGCTCGACTATGAAACGCTGAACATTGATCCTAACGATTCTAACCGGTTTGCTGCAGCGTCGGCTCCACCAACCGCGGGTCTGCCTGCCAGAACTTGATCGCGCGCGGGTCCTGGTTGTGACTGAACGCGGATGGCTGGCATACGAATCCTGGGTTGGTCCGCATCACATTCCGGCTCGGTCGAGGCAGTCGAATTACGGCCGCTGATCCGGACGCAGGTGAAGCATCGATCGATAACCGCAAACCAGACATGCGATCCACAAGGACCTGAGGCTGACCCCTTCCGGCAAGGAGGCCAGGGGCATTACTCTGTGCGTTGCAGTTCGAGTCGCGAGGAGAACATGTGAACGATTCGAATCCTTCAATCCAACTGACGGGCCGGTTCGAACCTGGAAGCGAGCGAGCGTACCGCCATCACCCGTTTTCCGTCCCAATCGGGGTGGAGCAGATCGGTATCGAGGTCGAGTACAACAACCAGATTTCTTCCGACGTGATGGTCAGCGGCGGAAATGTATTGGACATTGGCATCTTTGATGCCAGAGGGATCGAATCGGGAAGCGAGGGCTTTCGCGGCTGGAGCGGAAGCAACAAGCTTTCGATAGTCATTGGCGAAGTATGGGCTACCCCACCATATCGACCAGGCCCGGTTGTACCGGGAGAGTGGAACATCCTGCTTGGACCGTACAAGGTTTCTGCGACGGGTCTCGACTATCGCGTTTCGGTAACGTTCAATCAGGGTATTGCGCCTCCAATCGACTATCCCAGCGCTAGATTCAAAGCTAAACCTGCGCCACCTCCGTTAGAAGACGGCTGGGTTCGTGGTGATCTGCATTGCCACAGTCTGGCCTCGGACGGTGACTCGAGCGCCGCTGATCTGCTGAGAGCTGCTGCGGCAATCGGTCTGGACTTCCTGGCGATAACCGACCATAACTCCTCAATGCGGCCCCATGTCGATAGCAGTGACCAGACGCTCCCGCTGTTGATAACTGGGATCGAGGTGACTACGTATGGCGGGCATTGGAATGTGTGGGGAGTCGATCGCTGGTTCGATTTCAGAGAACCCAGTCGAGACGCTACTCAGAGTGAGATGGCAAGGGCGGTGGCTGCCGGCGGATTGGTCAGCATCAATCACCCTCGCCCGTTCGGACCAGAGTGGGACTACGGGCTGGATCTTGGATACCACGCCATCGAAGTCTGGAATGGACCGTGGCCAGTACTAAACGTCGCCAGCCTCCTGTACTGGGAGCTTCATCTAGAGCTTGGCCGCCGAATTGTGGCGGTTGGTGGAAGCGATACTCACAAACTGACAGGCGAATCGACCGGACCAATCCCTCGTGCCACACTTGGCGAGCCGACAGTCTGGGTGAATCCCGGTCCGGAAGTCTCAGAAGCGACAATTCTTCAGGCAATTCGAGATGGCCGGAGTTTCATTTCTGCTGACCCGAGCGGTCCCCAGCTATTCCTCACATCTTTGGAGAACCATCAAGTAGATGTGAGGGTTGGATATGCCCGAGGGCTGTCATTGATGCTGCTCGCGCATGGAAAGTGCATCGCTGCGAAGGCCATTGCTGATGATGACTCGACAGCCAGCTTCGTGGTGCCAGAAACAGCGAAGTACGTGCGCGCGCAATTGGTCGATTCTGCTGGAAATATCGAAGCGCTCACTAATCCGATCTGGTTCGACTAGCGACTGGCTCACGCAACTCGATTCGATTGGGCCAGGACACTCTGGCGCGGTCCAAAAGCCTGAAGTTGCAAGTGATCGGTGCAACAAAGCGATTCCCGAATCGCGTCATCCTGACCGGTTGTTCGCCGATTTCAGGTGTGCATCCAGAATCGATGGGCACAATCGGAAGAGCGCCACTGTCCTTCCCTGCAACGCGAATTGCAGTCCCGGTTCGAATATCGTCTCGCCATCAGTTGCCTCCGGTCTGCTGGTGTCGATCAACAACTCCCAGGCGAGCTCTCCGTTGGCTGGATGTTTGGTCGATTCCTGTCCGTGGTCCAGAATTCCTGGAGCGCGAGGCAAGGTGAACGGCACCTCGTCGTGGAATGCATTGAGGATCATGAGCAACGTATCGTCTAGCACCGGTTCACCCAGCTCGTCGACAACGTCGAGCGTCCCTCCTGCAAGCAGCACGCCCAGGGTTCGCATCCATTCGACGTCCCATTGGTCATCCGACATCTCTGATCCATCGGGGCTAAGCCAGGTCAGGTCGCGGATGTCTGATCCTCTGATTGGCCGGCCCTGGAAAAATTTCGGTCGCCTCAAACTCGGATGATCCCTTCTCAAGGCAATGAGGCGGCTTGTAAACGTTAGCAACTGTTCTTGCTCGCTCGTCAGATTCCAGTCGATCCAGCTGATCTCATTGTCCTGGGCGTATGCGTTGTTGTTTCCCTGTTGGGTTCGACCAAGCTCATCACCGGAGTTGATCATCGGGACCCCTTGAGAAAGCAACAGGGTCGCCAGCAGTGTGCGTTGCTGGCGCGCTCGTAGTGCGTTGATTTCCGGGTCGTCGGTGGGACCCTCGTGTCCGAAATTCAGCGACAGATTGCCGTTCGCGCCGTCTCGATTGTTCTCACCGTTTGCCTCGTTGTGCTTTTGCTCATAAGAGACGAGATCCGCAAGCGTAAAACCGTCATGAGCGGTAATGAAATTGATGCTGGCATACGGTCGACGACCATCACTCTGGTACAGGTCGGACGAGCCTGTTAGGCGGAATGCGATCTCCGCCGCGTGCCGCTCGTCGCCTCTCCAGAATCCTCGAACGGCATCGCGATATCGGCCGTTCCACTCCGCCCAAAGCACGGGGAAGTTGCCGACGTGGTAACCCCCTTCGCCGACATCCCATGGCTCGGCGATCAATTTAACTTGAGACAGAACCGGGTCCTGATGAATGATGTCGAAAAATGCTGACAGGCGATCAACATCGTACAGCTCTCTGGCCAGCGCCGAAGCCAGATCGAACCGGAATCCATCCACATGCATCTCGAGCACCCAGTACCGCAAGGAATCCATGATGAGTTGAAGCGATTGTGGGTGACGGGCGTTGAGCGTGTTGCCAGTTCCGGTGTAGTCCATGTAGTGCCGCAGGTCACCTTCGACCAGCCGGTAATAGGCGAGGTTGTCGATCCCCCGAAATGAAAGCGTAGGTCCAAGATGGTTCCCCTCGGCGGTATGGTTGTACACCACATCCAGGATGACTTCGATACCGGCCTCGTGGAGCGACTTCACCATCTGCTTGAATTCACGGACCTGGCTACTGCATGAGTCGCTGCTGCTGTAGCGGGCATCTGGTGAGAAGAAATTGACGGTGTTGTATCCCCAGTAGTTCGAGAGACCTATCTCAACCAGATGCTTGTCATTAAGGAACGCGTGAAC